>NZ_JAKFEF010000022.1:0-170714 GCF_036675785.1 Aromatoleum sp. | reverse complement strand
TTATTTCCACCCGGAGAAGCTTCTCTTGCCGCCACCTCGTCGCGCCCCGCACTCAAAACCACCGGGCGCCGCGAAGAGGGGCGAATTATAGACACAATACGAACCGTGTCAACAGAACGCGAACGAAATTCAGCGCGAGTCGGGTTCTTCAAGAACATTATGCGCTGTAGTTGGAGCAATGAACTGGGACGGGCAGTGCGCACGCGTATACGTGTACAATTTTTACTCCCCCACACGGCCACTCGCACCGGTTCGGTCGAGAAAGAGCGCTCGATGAAACAGTATCAAGACCTGATGCGCCATGTCCTCGAAAAAGGCGACCGCAAGGCCGATCGGACCGGCACCGGAACGCTTTCGGTATTCGGGGCGCAGATGCGGTTTGGGCTCGATGAGGGCTTTCCGCTGCTGACAACGAAGAAGCTGCATACGCGCTCCATCATTCACGAATTGCTTTGGTTCCTGCGCGGCGACACGAACATCCGTTATTTGAACGAAAACGGTGTGTCCATTTGGGACGAGTGGGCCGATGAAGAAGGGGACCTCGGCCCGGTGTATGGAAAGCAGTGGCGGCGGTGGGAAACCGCAGACGGACGGACGATCGACCAGATTGCTCAATTGATCGACGGGCTGAAGCGCAATCCCGATTCGAGGCGTCACCTCGTCTCCGCCTGGAACCCCGGAGAAGTTGAAGGCATGGCGTTGCCGCCGTGCCACGCGCTGTTCCAGTTCTATGTCGCCGATGGTCGCCTGTCCTGCCAACTCTATCAGCGCAGCGCCGATATATTCCTCGGCGTGCCTTTCAATATCGCCTCGTACGCGCTACTGACGATGATGGTCGCTCAAGTATGCGAGTTGGCGCCCGGCGACTTCGTCTGGACCGGGGGTGACTGCCACCTGTATCTGAACCACCTCGAGCAGGCGAAGCTGCAACTCGGCCGGGCACCGCGGCCGCTGCCGTCGATGCGCCTGAATCCAGAGGTTCGGGACATTTTCGCGTTCCGCTTCGAGGACTTCGCGCTCGAGAGTTATGACCCACATCCCCATATCAAGGCGGACGTTGCAGTATGAACGCGCGTGGGCCTGAAATCATCTTCGTAGTTGCGGTGGCGCGCAACGGGGTGATCGGCCTCGAGAACCGGCTGCCGTGGCGCCTGAAGGCAGACCTTTCACACTTTAAGACGACGACGCTGGGACATCCGATTCTGATGGGCCGAAAGACCTGGGAATCGCTGGGAAGACCGCTGCCGGGACGTCGCAACCTCGTCGTCACCCGGAAGACGGACTACCCGGCACCGGGAGCCGAGGTTTTCCGCGATGTCGATGTAGCGCTACGAGCGGTCAGAAGCGACAAGGTTTTCGTGATCGGCGGCGCAGAACTCTTCCGACAACTGTTCGACCGCGTCGACGTGCTCGTCCTCACCGAAGTCCGTGCCGACGTGCCAGGAGACGTGTTCTTCCCGACATTCGACCGGGAGGACTTCACCGAGACCCGGCGCGTGAGCCACCCCGCCGACGAGGAGAACGAATACCCGTTCGATTTCGTCGAGTTCAGACGCAAGCCGGCGCGCTGAGCAGGACGGGCGCTACCGACCCCCGGCGGCGGAGAAATTCCCCGCCGCTTCCCCTTCGCGTCAGCCCTGCTTCACACAGTCGACGTAGTAATCCACTTTGCCGTTCGCCTGCACCCGCACGAGCCCGTGAATATCGGTCTCGAATCCCGGGAAAGCCGCATTGAAATCGCGCGCGAACTTCAGGTAACGCACAATCGTCGCATTGAAGCGCTCGCCCGGGATCAGCAGCGGGATTCCGGGGGGGTACGGAGTGACGAGCATCGCCGTCACTCGGCCCTCCAGTTCATCGATCGCGACACGCTCGATCTCCCGGTGGGCCATCTTCGCGAACGCATCGGCGGGTTTCATCGCCGGCACCATATCCGACAAGTACATCTCGGTCGTGAGCCGAGCAATGTCGTGTGCCTTGTAAAACGTGTGGATCTGCCCGCACAAATCCTTCAGGCCCACCTTTTCGTAGCGTGGATGCTTCGCGATGAATTCGGGCATCACGCGCCACAGAGGCTGGTTCCGGTCATAGTCGTCCTTGAACTGCTGGAGTTCAGTGACCATCGTGTTCCATCGGCCCTTCGTGATCCCGATGGTGAACATGATGAAAAAGGAATAAAGGCCGGTTTTCTCAACAATGATTCCGTGTTCGGCGAGATAGCGGGTGAGAATCCCGGCGGGGATGCCCGAGTCCGCAAAATCGCCGTCGACGTCCAGCCCCGGAGTGATCACGGTAGCCTTGATCGGGTCGAGCATGTTGAATTCAGGCGCGAGGTTGCCGAATCCGTGCCAGCGCTCACCTGCCTTGAGCATCCAGTCTTCACGTTCGCCGATGCCCTCCTCGGGCAGATACTCGGGCCCCCAGACCCTGAACCACCAGTCTGCGCTGCCGAATTCGGCGTCGACCTTGCGCATCGCACGGCGAAACTCGACCGCCTCCGACAGCGACTCCTCGACCAGCGCCGGGCCTCCGGGCGGCTCCATCATCGCTGCCGCAACGTCGCAGGACGCGATGATCGAGTACTGCGGCGAGGTCGACGTGTGCATCAGGTAGGCTTCGTTGAACACGTCGCGATCGAGGTTGCGCGTCTCCGAGTCCTGCACGAGGATCTGCGATGCCTGCGACAGTCCGGCCAGCAACTTGTGGGTCGACTGGGTCGAGAACACCATCGATTGCTTGCAGCGCGGCCGATCGGCGCCGATCGCGTGATAATCGCCGTAGAAATCGTGGAACGCGGCGTGCGGCAGCCAGGCCTCGTCGAAATGCAGCGTGTCGATTTGGCCGTCGAGCATCTCCTTGATCGTCTCGACGTTGTAGACGACGCCGTCGTAGGTCGATTGCGTGATCGTCAAAATGCGCGGCTTCTTGCCCACGGCCTCGCGCGCGAAGGGATTCGCCTCGATCTTCCGCCGGATCGTTTCCATGCGGAATTCGTCGAGCGGGATCGGGCCGATGATGCCGTAGTGGTTGCGGGTCGGCGTCAGGAACACCGGCACCGCGCCGGTCATGATGATCGAATGCAGGATCGATTTGTGACAATTTCGGTCGACGACCACGATGTCACCGGGCGCGACCGTCGTATGCCACACCATCTTGTTCGACGTCGAGGTGCCGTTCGTCACGAAATAAAGATGGTCGCAGTTGAAGATCCGCGCGGCGTTACGCTCTGAGGCGGCGACGGGTCCGGTATGGTCGAGCAACTGTCCGAGTTCCTCGACGGCATTGCACACGTCGGCCCGCAGCATGTTCTCGCCGAAAAACTGGTGGAACATCTGCCCTACGGGACTCTTCAGGAATGCGACCCCGCCTGAATGTCCCGGGCAATGCCAGGAATACGACCCGTCGGCCGCGTAGTGCGTGAGCGCGCGGAAGAACGGCGGGGCGAGGCTCTCGAGATAGTTCTTCGCTTCGCGCACGATATAGCGCGCGACGAATTCGGGCGTGTCCTCGAACATGTGGATGAACCCGTGCATTTCGCGCAGCACGTCGTTCGGAATGTGCCGGCTCGTGCGGGTTTCGCCATGCAGGAAGATCGGAATGTCCGCATTGCGGAAGCGGATTTCCTCGACGAAGGCACGAAGGTCCGCGATGGCCTTGTCCGACGCCTCGGACGACGAGAATTCCTCGTCGTCGATTGACAGGATGAATGCGGAGCCGCGACTTTGCTGCTGCGCGAACGACGTGAGATCGCCGTAGCTGGTGACACCCAGCACCTCCATTCCTTCGTCCTCGATCGCCTTCGCCAGGGCGCGAATGCCGAGGCCGCTCGTGTTCTCCGAGCGGAAGTCCTCGTCGATGATGATGATCGGAAAATGAAAGCGCATTCCTGTAACTCCAGCGTCGCGGCAGGCGCGAATCTTAATCGCGCCAAGTCTGCTTTCCTGTTACGGAAAGCACGAAAGGGCCGTCATGCGGCCCGGTTCATCATCGAACGGTCAGTGCGATTGGTTCGTGGTTCAGATTTTCGGCAGCGTCACACCCGTCTGACCGAGATACTTGCCGCCGCGATCCTTGTACGACGTCGCGCACTCCTCGTCGGACTCGAAAAACAGCATTTGCGCTATGCCCTCGTTCGCGTAAATCTTCGCAGGCAACGGGGTCGTATTCGAAAATTCGAGCGTGACATGCCCTTCCCACTCGGGTTCGAGCGGCGTCACGTTCACGATGATGCCGCAGCGCGCGTAGGTGGATTTTCCAAGACACACCGTGAGCACGCTGCGCGGGATGCGGAAATATTCAACCGTGCGCGCGAGCGCGAAGGAGTTCGGCGGAATGATGCAGACGTCGCCGACGAAGTCGACGAAGTTGCGGGCGTCGAAATCTTTCGGATCGACGATCGTCGAGTTGATATTCGTGAAGATCTTGAATTCGTTCGCACAGCGGACATCGTAGCCGTAGCTCGAGGTGCCATACGACACGATTTTTCCGGACTCGTTCTGGCGAACCAGTTCGGGCGCAAACGGCTCGATCATGCCGTGCTGCTCCGCCATGCGGCGGATCCACTGGTCGGACTTGATGGACATGGGGCGCGGTTTCCTCTGGCGCAGGCCCGGCACCCGCCGGACGCGAAAAGTCGCGTAGTTTAGGGCAAGCGCGGCGGGACCGAAAGCACGAAAAACGGTCCCGCAGAACACCCCCGCATCAGGTGTTCTTGATGACGATATTCGGGAACTTGTGCGTCATGTCCTTCGCCTTCACGGCCACGCGCACCGCGACCTTGCGGGCGATCTCCTTGTAGAGCGACGCGATGCGTCCGTTAGGGTCCGAAATGGTCGTGGGGGTCCCCTTGTCGGTCTCCTGCCGGATCTGGAGATCGAGCGGCAGCGCGCCGAGAAACGGCACGTTGTAGTCGGCGCACAGCTTCTCGCCTCCACCGGAACCGAAGATCGGCTCCTCGTGACCGCAGTTGGAGCAGATGTGGATGCTCATGTTCTCGACCACGCCGATGATAGGGACGCCGACCTTCTCGAACATCTTCAGCCCCTTGCGCGCATCGAGCAGCGCGATGTCCTGCGGCGTCGTGACGATGACGGCACCCGTCAGCGGAACGGTCTGCGACAGTGTGAGCTGGATGTCGCCGGTGCCCGGCGGCATGTCGATGATCAGGTAATCGAGATCCTTCCAGTTCGTCTCCTTGAGCAACTGGTTGAGCGCCTGCGTCGCCATCGGGCCCCGCCACACCATCGGCGTCTCCACATCGACGAGGAAGCCGATCGACATTACCTGCAGGCCGTGAGCTTCGAGCGGCTCCATCGTCTTGCCGTCGATGGACTGCGGCCGCTGGTCGCCAATGCCGAGCATCTGCGGCTGGGACGGGCCGTAAATGTCCGCATCGAGGATACCGACGCGCGCGCCTTCGGCGGCGAGCGCGAGCGCGAGATTCACCGACGTCGTGCTCTTGCCGACGCCGCCTTTGCCCGACGCCACCGCGATGATGTTCTTGACCCCGGGAAGCAGCTTCACCCCCTGCTGGACCGCGTGCGCGACAATCTTACTGGTGATATCGACCGTGACCCGGCCGACACCGGGAAGTGTCGATACCGCCGACGACAGCAACTCGCGAAGCGCGTCGTGCTGGCTTTTCGCGGGATAGCCGAGAACGACTTCGAGGCGGACCTCGTCGCCACTGATGCCGACATCCCGGATCGAACGCGTTGCGATGAAATCCTTGCCGGTATTCGGATCGACGACGCTCTTCAGGGCTTCGGTTACGGATTCCTGGGTAAGACTCATGGGTACGGTCCTCGGAGATCGAAGGCCCGCGGACGGGGCCACATCGGAGCAAATCATACCTAAGCTGCGCCGCGCGCTCACCCTCGACGACAAAAGGGCGATTCGCAATGCATCGTCGGCCGCTAAAATGATCGGCCATCCAAATCGTTTCCATGACGCGAGGGACCACCGCAAGGATGTCACCATTCAAGGCCTTTTCCGCAGTTGCCGCGTTCGCGCTCTTGTCCGCGTGCGCGACCGCACCCCACGTCACTGAATCCGACGTCTCCGCGCCACCGGGACGAGAGGCTCCGCCCGCCCCCCGGAAAGCGGGCCCGACCACCGAATGGACGGCCGAACGCGCACGCATCGTGAAAGGCTTGAGCGGGTTGGGCGACATCGCGCTGGAAGTGCGTGACGACGGCGCGTTGCAACTCCTGCTGCCGGGGGCGGATGCATTCTCGCGCGGAGGAGAGGAGCCGAAGGCATCGCTCCGAGACACGCTCGACCGGATCGCAGCAGTGCTCGCGCCGATGACGGCGACCGATATCCAGATCTTCGGCCACACGGACAGCATGGCGAGCGAATTGCACAATCTTCAGCTGTCGATCCGGCGGGCCGAGAAGGTCGCCGAGCATCTGCGCATGCATGGAGTCGCGCTCTCGCGACTGCGCGCCGACGGCAAAGGCGAGTCCGAACCGATCGCCGACAACCGGACCGAGGAGGGACGTGCGAAGAACCGCCGGGTCGAGATCGTCGTCCGCCCGCTTCTCCGTTAGACCGCCCCCTTCGAGCGGAGCCCCCGGCTTGCGGCGCGCCGCCCTTTGTTACACTCCTCTTTTTTGATCGTCGCCGCTCACCATGCCCCGCAAAATCCTGGTCACGAACGCCCTGCCCTACGCCAACGGCGACATCCACCTCGGTCATCTCGTCGGATATATCCAGGGCGACGTCTGGGTTCGCTACCAGCGCATGCGCGGCAACACGGTCCATTACGTTTGCGCGGACGACACGCACGGCACGCCGATCATGCTCCGCGCGGAGAAGGAAGGCATCACGCCGGAAGCGCTGATCGCGCGCGTCCACGGCGAGCACTTGCGCGACTTCACCGACTTCGGCGTCGCGTTCGACAACTATCACAGCACGCACAGCGACGAGAACCGCGCGTATGCCGAGGACGTCTATGCGAAGCTCAGGGCTGCGGAGCTGATCGACACGCGGGCGATCGAGCAGTTCTACGATCCGGTGAAGGAGATGTTCCTGCCGGACCGCTTCATCAAGGGCGAATGTCCGAAATGCGGGGCGGCCGACCAGTACGGCGATAACTGCGAAGTGTGCGGCGCCGCGTACGCTCCGACCGATCTCAAGAACCCTTACTCCGCGGTGTCCGGCGCGAAGCCGGTGCTGAAGACGTCGGAACATTTCTTCTTCCGGCTTTCCGACCCGCGCGCCGTCGCGTTCCTGCGCGACTGGACGGGGGGCACGAATGCCGCGGGCGGGCGGCGTCTGCAGGCCGAGGCCGCAAACAAGATGAAGGAATGGCTCGGCGACGCGACGACGGATGAGAACACGCTCTCGGACTGGGACATCTCGCGCGACGCGCCCTACTTCGGCTTCGAGATTCCCGGCGCGCCCGGCAAATACTTCTACGTCTGGCTCGACGCGCCGATCGGCTACCTCGCAAGCTTCCGCAACCTCGCGGCGCGTCGCGACGACATCGCCGTCGAGGACTTCACCGACGGGCATCGCGCCGCAGCGGCCGCCACCGAGATGGTCCATTTCATCGGCAAGGACATCCTGTATTTCCACGCCCTGTTCTGGCCGGCGATGCTGCAGTTCGCCGGCTACCGCACGCCGTCGCAGCTGTGCGTCAACGGGTTCTTGACCGTCGACGGTTCCAAGATGAGCAAGAGCCGCGGCACGTTCATCACCGCGCGCTCGTACGTCACGCAGGGCCTTAATCCCGAGTGGCTGCGCTATTACTTCGCGACCAAATCGAACGGGACGATGGAAGACGTCGACTTGAACCTCGACGACATGATCGCAAAGGTCAATTCGGACCTCGTCGGCAAATACGTGAACATCGCGAGCCGCTGCGCGGGATTCATCGCGAAGCGCTTCGACGGCAAGCTCGGCGCGAGCGACGCGGCCGCCACCGGCGATTTCGAAGCCGCGTTCCGGTCGGGGACGATCGCCGAGGCGTACGAAGAGCGCGACTACGGCCGGGCGTTGCGCGAGATCATGCGGCTTGCCGATCTCGCGAACCAGTACGTCAATGATCACAAGCCGTGGGAACTCGCAAAGCTCGACGGTCAGGACGCACGGTTGCATGTCGTCTGCAGCACCGCTCTGACACTGTTCCGCGACCTGACACGCTACCTGAAGCCCGTGCTACCGGCCTTGGCAGCGAAAGTCGAAAATTTCCTTTCGATCGAGCAACTCGACTGGCAGGACACCTGGCAGCCGCTGTCTGCCGGGCATGCGATCAATGCCTACGCCCATTTGATGACGCGCGTCGAGCGCAAGCAGATCGACGCGCTGCTCGAGGCGAACCGCGAGTCTCTGGCCCCCGCCACCGCCTCCAACACGAAGACGTCCACGAAGGCCGCCGAGCATTCCCAGCAGCGCCACGCCGAAAAGCAGCAGAACTCGGCGCAGGGGGCGGAAACCGCAATGACGCACATCTCGATTGACGATTTCGCGAAAGTGGATCTGCGCATCGCCCGCATCGTCAACGCGGAACACGTCGAAGGTGCGGACAAGCTGATCCGGCTGCAGCTCGACATCGGCGAGACCGAAAACGGCCAGATAAAGCCGCGCCAGGTATTCGCGGGTATCAAGTCGGCCTACGACCCCGCGGCACTCGTGGGGCGCCTCACCGTCATGGTCGCGAACCTCGCGCCGCGCAAGATGAAGTTCGGTCTCAGCGAAGGCATGGTGCTCGCAGCCTCCGACCCGGATGCCAAGACCGGCGGGCTTTACATCCTGTCGCCCGACAGCGGCGCGGTCGCCGGCATGCGCGTCAAGTAGAGGTCCGCACACGCGACATGCCTCTGACTCCCTCGAAACGCTGGATGGTGCGGCAGCGCACGGCGCCCGGACTGCTGGTTTTCACCGGCACCCGGCGCGCTAAGCAGCGAAACGAGGAATTCAGGAGGCTTCATGATCAGGTTTCGACCAAAACTTTTTGACACCCTGCCCGGCTACGGCCGGGCCGCATTCACGCAGGATTTTTCGGCCGGCATCACGGTGGGCGTCCTCGCCCTGCCACTCGCGATGGCCTTCGCGATCGCCAGCGGCATGAGCCCGACCGCCGGTATCTGGACGGCGATCGTCGCCGGCTTCCTGATCGCCGCGCTCGGCGGCTCGCATGTGCAGATCGGAGGCCCGACCGGCGCGTTCATCCCGATCGTGTATGCGATCGTCGTCGATTACGGCGTCCAAAA
This sequence comes from Aromatoleum sp., assembly GCF_036675785.1. Taxonomy (NCBI): domain Bacteria; kingdom Pseudomonadati; phylum Pseudomonadota; class Betaproteobacteria; order Rhodocyclales; family Rhodocyclaceae; genus Aromatoleum; species Aromatoleum sp. Next base: position 161,496 of record NZ_JAKFEF010000022.1, on the reverse strand, counting down.
TCTGCTGATCGCGACGATGATGTCCGGCGTGATGCTGCTCGCGATGGGCGCTTTCCGCCTCGGCAGCATGATCCGCTTCATTCCGGTGTCGGTCGTCATCGGCTTCACCAACGGCATCGCGGTCGTCATCTTCATCTCGCAGATCAAGGACTTCCTCGGCCTGTCGATCGACAGTGTGCCCGGAGAGTTCTTCGGCAAGATGGAAGTGCTGTTCGGTGCCGTCGGCACGATGAACGTCCCCACGGTCGCGGTCGCCGTCGCATCGCTCGCAGTGCTGCTGTCGTGGAACCGCGTCGCTGCCCGAGTGGCGTGGATGCGCCGACTTCCCGGCCCCCTCGCGGTGCTGATCATCGCGACGGCGGTCAACGCGCTGTTCCAGATGCCGGTCGACACGATCGGCAGCCGCTTCGGCGGCATCCCGCAGGAACTCCCGTCAATCGGCCTGCCGGACCTTTCCCTGGGGACGCTCGGGAAGCTGATCGCACCCGCGGTGACGATCGCGCTGCTCGGCGCGATCGAGTCGCTGCTGTCCGCCCGCGTCGCCGATACCCTCATCGACAACCGGCACGACCCCAACCAGGAACTGATGGCGCAGGGCATCGCAAACATCGCCGCGCCGCTGTTTGGGGGCTTCGCGGCGACGGGCGCGATTGCCCGCACCGCGACGAACATCCGCACCGGCGGCCGCACTCCGGTCGCCGGCGTGGTCCACTCCCTCGTACTCCTCGCGGTCGTGCTCGCGCTCGCGCCGCTCGCGAGCCATATTCCCCTCGCGACGCTGTCGGCGATCGTCGTCATCGTGTCGGTCAACATGGGCGAGTGGCACGCCTTCAGCTGGAAGGAACTCAAGCGCTACTCGGCGCAATATCGGCTGATCCTGCTTGGCACCTTCTTCGTCACGGTCGTCTTCGACCTGACGCTCGCGGTGGAACTCGGGATGGCGCTCGCGAGTCTGTTTTTCATCTACCGGATGTCGGATCTCACGCGCATCGAGCGCATCCCGCTGGAGGATCACTACGGCGTCGAAGCTCTTTCGCGGCCCGACGGCACCCCCAGGATTCTCGCGTACGGCGTCTTCGGCAGCCTGTTCTTCGGCGCTGCAAACAAGCTCGAGGACCTGATGCTGATGCAGGATGGTCATCCCGATGTTGTCATTCTGGACCTGGAAAAGGTGATCAATATCGACACGACCGGACTCGACGCGCTGCAGACCCTGCACCGGACGCTCCAGAAGCGCGGCGCCGACCTCATTCTGTGCGATCTGAACGCCCAGCCGGCATCAATCGTCGTCCGTTCCGGCTTCCGCGACACCCTCGGCGAAGGACGGGTCGTCGCGAACCTCACCGAAGCGTTGCTGCGCGCGCAGAGAATGCGCGGGCATGAACCGGAGTTGTCGTATGTGTGACGCCGCCGTAGTCCGTCGTCCGGCCGCGAGGGAATGGTACGTGGAGATTTTCCATGCATGAAGACCACGACGAGTCCGAGGCGACCGCGCTTCGACTTGCGGTGTATGGACGGGTCCAAGGCGTGAGCTATCGCGCGGGCGCCCGGAGGGAGGCATTGCGCCTCGGGCTGAAAGGATGGGTGCGCAACCGACACGACGGTTCGGTCGAAGCGCTAGTGAGCGGACCGCGCTCGCGGGTCGACGCGTTCGTCGACTGGGCGCGCAACGGGCCTCCAGGCGCTCGGGTCGACCGACTGGAAGTGGCTTGCGCCGAGTTCGAAGAGATGGAGTCGTTTTTGGTGCGCCCGACCGCCTGAGGCGAGAAGCTTTCGGCACGAGAGACGCGAGGGAAACAAAGCGGCTCGGGGACGCAACGGACGAAAGCTCAGCGTGTTCAGCCGGCCCATGAAAGAAACGGCCCGCCTGTCCGAAAACAGGCGGGCCGTTTGCCATCCCTCACGCCGTGCCGATCAACGCCAGGCGTAGCGCATCGAAACACCGACGAAGGTGGCTTTCTGGCTGTCGTCCTGACTGAGCCTCGTGCCGTCCGAGTACACGTAGTTCGTCCACAGCCAGTCGTTGGTGTTCCAACGGTCATGCACGGCGTCGAACCGCAACGACAGGTCCTGCCTCATCTCGTATTCCGCGAAGAGCTTCAGCGTGCGCAGCGTGTACTTGACGTCAGGTAGGGACGTCAACGGCGTTGCCGTTCCGGTCAGGCCGTAGGAGCTGCGGTCGTGCGAGTATTGGAAATCGCCGCCGACCTTCCAGCTTGAGCCGAGGCTGCCCCGAAATCCCAAGCCGAAAGCCTGCGACAGCAAGCGCAGGTTTGCGGCCCAGTCCTGTAGGGGAATGCCCGTTCCGCTGCCACGCGTGGAATTGACCACCCGCGAGTAATCCCGGGAAACCCACGCAAGCCCTTGCCATTCGTCCGTAATGGCGTACGACGCGTCGAGCGACCAGAACTGAGCCTTACCCTTGTCCAGGCCGTACGTATCCCTGTCATAGCTGTCATCTGAGAAATCGGCCATCAACTGGACCGACAGCGGATCGACAGGCACCCAATCGAGCTTGAGCCGCACCTTATCGCGCTCCCGGTCGGCCAGGTGTAACGGCACTGCGGTAGTTCCCGGCACTGCAGGAACGGACATCACGTCGAGGCTCGATCCGTCGCGGTCGCTATGAATGTACGCGACCGACCCGTTCACCGTTTCCGACAAGGATCTGCGCAGTTCGATGCGGTAGGACGTCTCGTCGGTTTCCTCGCGGAAGGTTACCTGCCTAAGAGGATTCACCGTGCGCCGGCGCGCGTCGTAATCCACCCCGCCCGTCAGACGAAAATCGGCGGGCAACAAGTAGCTTGCTTCGACCTTGCCGAGATGGGAACGCATCGACGGTCTCTCGTTGAAACCATTCCGGGTCGTCGTCTGGGTGAAATACATCCGTTCATGCGTCTCATCGTCGCGGTCTTCGTACTTGAAATTCGCAAGAAGAGACAGCTTTGGCATCGGACGGGCGGTGACACCGGCCTGTACCAGCGTCGTCTCGACCCGACCGCCGAGATCTGTGCGCCCCACTGCAGGCAGCGCCGGATTGACGAAAGAATCGTTTTGCGTAGCGACGCCGCGTGCGACCTTGAAGTTGCCCCGCGTTGTCGGACTGAAGCTATAACCACCGGTCAGATAGAACTGATGCGCCTCATTGTCCGGTGGCAACGCGATCAGACCCAGAGACGTCGGCGGGATGAGGTTTCCGTTAAACGATTGCAAGGCCGAGTTTTCGTTGTTGAAGAACGAACCGTAGTACCCGCCGGAAAGCTGCAGATTTTTGCCCGTATAACCGAGGATCACGTCAACCTGCTTCATCGTGTGGTCGATCGGCTCGGCGAGGAACGCCTGCGAAATAGTTCGATCCCCGAACAGCCGGCGGCCTTCCTTGGTTTCGTTCTTGAAGCGAACTTGGACGTCCAACCCATTGCCAAGCATCTTTTGGCCTGCGAGCGTCACGCCTTCGCGCTCGGTCTTGAGGCGCTTATCGAAGCCGGTACCCGGCGCGATGGTCCTCACGGTTTGCACCTCGTGACCGAGCCCCTGAAGACCGGTATTCACCTCGTACTGCGAAAAGCGCGGAATCTGGTTGTACTCGAGCGAGTAACGCCAGTCGCCTTGCCGCTCGTGCTCGACACGCAGCTCACGGGACTGCAAGCCGAGATTACGGCCGCTCAGGCGGTACCAGGTCCCCGTCGGGTCGTCGCGGCGCACGTAATCCACACTCCCGATCCCATACAGGCCCATGTCCTTCAGGCCCGTGTATTGCCCAAACCGGGCGGCATCGTCCGTGAGATACCCGATGCCCAGGGTGACCGAGCTTTCGGGACGGATGAGGCGAGTGATCTCGTCGTCTTCGGCGTATGCAGAGCCGAAAGCAGCCGCGAACGAGGCCGCGAGCGCGGTGAGACTGGCGACTCGGACAGTCTTAAGTTGGCTCATGATTGTCCTCTCTCTTTACCGGAAAAAGACCCGGCCGTCATTCGTCGGATTGTTCGTGCCATGGATGTTCGTATGGCAATTCACGCATCCGCGGCCCATCGTCACTCCCCCCCCGGACGTTCCGTTTCCGGCGGTGAGCGCCGGAATCGCGCCGCGGTGACTCGTCGGCTCGTGACACTGCTGGCATAGGAACGGAGGACGCTGCTTCAACAGGTTGTCATTAACGGTGCCATGCGGATTGTGGCAAATCGTGCAGTCTTCGGTGACCGGCTGATGGTTGCGCACGAACGGCCCGCGCTTTTCCATGTGGCAGGTGTAGCAGGTCTCGACGACGCTATCCCGGACCATCATCTTCTCGCCGGCGCTGCCGTGCGGGTTGTGGCAGTCGGAGCAAACGACCTTGCCTTCCTTGATCGGGTGGTGGGACGGGCGATTGACCTGCGCGCGCTGCTCTTTGTGACACGCGAAGCACACTTCCGGCTGGGTCTGCTTGTCGCGGACCCGGTCGTGCTGTGTATGAACTTGATGGCAGGACGTGCAGGCCACATCACGCGCTGCATGGAGATTGGTCTGCCAATGGATGCGCTTGCCGCCCTCATGGCAGTTGAGGCATGCCTGGTTGCGCTCTTCAACCGGAGTAGACGTACCCTTGCCGGCGCGGCCGAAGTAGCGGTCCACCAGGTCGTCAGGCGGTGCGGACGTGATCTGACCCGCGAAAGTAAGGTCAGGCTTCGGACGTGCGGTTTCGCCGGCTTCGCGGATGTTTTCGATGTGGCGTTTGCTGTCGCCGTGGCAACTCGTACAGGTCGGAGTGCGCTCGTCGGCGACGGTGCCGTGCTTCGTCTTGCCGATGGCCAGCACCGGGTAGGCCTCGGTCTCATCATGGCAGCGGGTACACACTTTGTCCCCGGTCAGCGCGAGGTCCTTCCGTTCCTCGTCGTCCGCGCCCCAGGCGTTCGCTCCGCCGAGCAAGGCGACGCCCAGCAGCGCGGCCGGCAACCAGCGCCGGACGCTTTTCAAATCGACTTTCATCTTGTTTTCCCCTTCTGCTTGATGCGGTTACAGCCCATTACCCCGACAGCTCTTGCGGGCTCGCCGGAATCCTTCATCACTCCGCACTGAAATCGATTTCCTGCGGCCCGGGCCCCTCGGGCTCTTTGTGCGCAATGCCGAAATGGCATTCGATGCAGGTCAGGTTTTCGCGCTTTGCGCGCTCGTGTCGGGTTTGTGCTCGCTCGGATTGCAGTTCCGAGCTCATGGCACTTTCGCTATGGCAGTTCCGGCATTCGCGGGAGTCGGTGCGCTTCATCGTCGCCCATACGCTTTTTGCCAGTTCGTAGCGGTGCGCTTCGAATTTTTCGGGCGTGTCGATCTTGCCCGTCAGCTTTGCCCATAGCTCGCCGGTCGCCTCCACTTTGCGGATGAGCAACGGGCCGGTGTCGCGCGGAACGTGGCAGTCGGGACAGGTCGCCCTGACGCCCGACGCATTCCGGTCGTGGGGGGTGTCCTTGTATTCGACATAAACGTTGTCACGCATTTCGTGACATCCGATGCAGAACGCTTCGGTGTTGGTCCACTTCAGCCCGGCGAACGCGCCGCCCCCGATCACGAGGGCGACGACGCCGGCGCTCGCCAGCAGGAACCAGGGTGACCGGCGGCTCAACCATCGAGTAATTGTCATGCTGTCCTCCCTGGCCCTTATCGGCTTTCAATCCGTTTCTTAAAGCGAAAGAATCCACTGCACGACGTTCTTCACCTGCGCCGGATCGTCGGACTTCAGGGTCTCGTGATCTTCTTCCTTGCCATCGACCTTGACCTTGCTCGGCACGGTCACGTGCTTGATCAGCTTTTCCTCGGCGTCGGCCTGGCCTTTGTATTCGGCCGCGATTTCCCTGTAAGAGGGACCGTCCTTCTTCTTGTCGATCGCATGACAGGTGAGGCACTTGCTCTTGCGAACGAGCGCTTCGGCGGCTTTGGCGTCGACGGCGGACGCCGGCAAGCTGACGGTAGCAGAGGCGATCGCCAACGCAATCAACGACAGATATTTCATGATGACTCCTTGGGTTCGGCGCGGAGGATAAGGACGATTCCGCAATCAGAGTGAGGGCATTTATACGCCCGGAAAACCCTTACAACAACAACGGGAATTACGGATGTTGCAAAAAATGTACACGTTAGAAACGGCGCCTTGACGGACGACAAGGCCCCCGACAAGCTGATGAAGTTAGACGCGGAAGCGCCGGATTTCGTCGCGCAGTTCCGATGCCAGGCGCTCGAGGCTTTGCGTCGCGGTCGCCACGTCGTCGATCGACGTGCTCGTCTGCTGTGCAAGCCCGGCGATCATCTCGACGCTGCTCGCGGCGAGGTTGCTCGCCTGCATCTGCTCCTCGGTCGCTGTCGCGATGCTGTTCATGCCGTCCGCGACGCCGCTCGCCGTCGTCATGTTGCTCTGTAGGGCAGCGGAGACGCGCAGCATCGACTCCCGGATCAGTTGCAGCGCCTCCGAGCCCTGCACGATCGCCGCGCGGACGTTTTCGGATCCGCCGTTCAGGTTGCGCGTGACGTCGTCAATGTCGCTGGCCGAGCGGGTCGACTTCTCCGCGAGTTTGCGCACTTCGTCGGCGACGACGGCAAAGCCGCGGCCGTGCTCGCCGGCGCGGGCAGCTTCGATCGCAGCGTTCAGCGCGAGCAGATTCGTCTGGTCGGCGATCTCCTTGACCCGCGCGGTGAGACTAGAGATCGAATCCGTATGGTGGATGAACTCGCCGACCGTGTCGGTCATCTTGCTCACGGCCGTTTCGACGTCACTCAGGCGTCCGGTCAGCTCGGACACGTCCGAATTGCCCTGTTCCGCGCGCGAGAGGCTGGTACGTGCGAGTTCGAGGACTTCGCCGCTCGCCTGCGCGACCGATACGATGCTCGCCGCCATCTCCTCGACCGCGGAAGCGGCCGAAGCGGATTTCTCGGACTGCTCGCCCGCTCCGGTCCGAATCTGCCCGGTCCCGGCCTGCAGATCGGTCGCCGCGCTCGACACCTGATCGGCCGACGCGGAAATGTTGCGCATCACGCCCTGAAGCTTTTCCATCATGCGGTTGAAGTAAGTGGCGGCCTGCCCGACCTCGTCCTGTCCATTGACAGGCAGTCTTTGCGTGAGGTCGCCTTCGCCATCGGCAATGTCGCGCAGTCGGTGCGCCATCGCGCCGAGCGGGCCGGCGACGAAGCGCTGCAGGAACCAGAAGACGCAGAGCAGCACGACGCCGAGCGCGACCGCCGCGCCCCCGATCAGCTTCGTGCGGGCCGAGCTCACTGCGGCGGCCGTGCGGTCGAGCGAGACTTCCATCGTCACCGCACCCAGCACCGTGCCTGCCGGGAACTCGTCGTGGCATTCCATGCAGTTCTTGCCGAGGTAGTTTTCCCGGTTGATCGCCGGAAACACCGCCTTCAGGACCTTACCGTGCATCGGATCGTCGCGCACCTCGAAGAGCGGCTTGGCGCTCTCGATGACGGCTTTCTCGTCGGGACCGACCCGCATCTCGTCCTCGTCCCCATCCCCGAACTGGTGTACCACCGGTTGTGCGCGGACGACGCGCAGGTCGGTCATACCCGACGACTGCTTCACCTGATCGAGATAGATCGCGCGGCGCTTGATCGTCTTCGTCGTCTTCATGAACACGAGCGCGGCCATCGTCATCTGGTTGACGCTCTCGGCGAAATCGTGCGACTGCTCGATCGCCATGCGCTCCTGTTCAGCCGACACCCACACGACGAGTGTCGTACCGACGGCGATCAGCAGGCTTCCGATCGCGAGGATGAGGCGCACCCAGATGGGCGAGTTCTTGAGTCGTTCGATCATGACGATTTCCTGTTTTCGCGGGACACGGGGACGGACGCACGCCCCGGCAGATACCTGTTTGGCTGTAAGTAACGGTAACTGGAAAGGAACATTTAACAAATGTCGAATTCAATGGAAAACGACCCGTATTTCACGAAATACCAGGGAGGACAAAAGGGGCAGCGATAGGCAGCGGCTATCAACACACCATTGCAATTCCAATTTGACTGCCCCGGAGCGCTGGGTGAAGATGCCGCTGCACTAATTCCACCGGACAAGGAGAGATGACATGGCAGTTCTCGTAGGCAAGCAGGCCCCGGATTTCACCGCCACCGCGGTCCTCGGCAACAACGAAATCAAGGAAATCACCTTCTCCGAATTTACCCGGGGCAAGTACGCGGTCGTGTTTTTCTACCCGCTCGACTTCACCTTCGTTTGCCCGTCCGAACTGATCGCGTTCGACCACCGGCTCGAGGAGTTCAAGAAGCGCGGCGTGGAAGTGCTGAGCGTTTCGATCGACAGCCAGTTCACCCACCTCGCATGGAAGAACACGCCGGTCAATAACGGCGGCATCGGCCAGGTGCAGTATGCGATGGTCGCTGACGTGAAGCACGAGATCTGCCGCGCGTACGACGTCGAATCCGCGGGCGGCGTCGCCTTCCGCGGGTCGTTCCTGATCGACAAGTCGGGCGTCGTGCGGCACCAGGTCGTCAACGACCTGCCGCTGGGACGCAACGTCGACGAGATGCTGCGGATGGTCGACGCGCTGCAGTTCACCGAAGAGCACGGTGAGGTCTGCCCCGCTGGCTGGAACAAGGGCAAGGCCGGCATGAAGGCCGACCCGAGTGGCGTCGCGAGCTACCTGTCGCAGCACGCCGAAGAGCTCTGATCGGACTTTGCCGCATCAGAGAAGCCGCGGCCTCGCAAGAGCCGCGGCTTTTTTTGATTCCGGATCCCTGGCAGAGCGGGCTCGCTTGCTTACCGGTTGCCGGCTTGCCTCGTCTGCTGCTTTGAAGCGGGCGGCTCTCGCACGGACAGCGGCTAGTTCGGGTAAAGCACTTCGACCGCGTCGGCCGGCAGCCACTCGCGCAGACCGTCGAGCAGCGCGTCGTCGATCCGCACCCGCCAGCCTTCACCGAACGGCAGATCCGCCTCGGCCTGCTCGTTGCGATAGCGCACGCGGACCGGGCAACCTCCATCGCGGAACGGCGTCAGCAGGGCCTGCAGACGATCGGCGGCGGCCGCTGCGCCGCCCGTCGCTTTCACTTCTCCGTTCACGGTCAGTTGCAGCGCACGAGCGAAGCGGGAACGCGCTTCGCCCAGCGTCATCAGTTTGTCCGCGACGATGCGCAAGCCGCCGGTGAAGTCGTCGTTGCTGACCTTGCCTTCGACAACCAGGACTTCGTCGGTCACTATCTTCGCGCGCTGGCCGTCAAAGAGTTCCGAAAACACCGAGACTTCACGAACCTGACTGCCATCGTCGAGCACGACGAACGCCATCTTTCCGCGTGCGGTCATCTTCGTGCGCACGTCCATGACGACACCGGCAAGCAACGACAGGTCGCGCGACGGCTCGAGGTCCGTAAGCGGGCGCCGGACGAAGCGCCGGACTTCCTTGCGGAAGCTGTTGAACGGATGCCCCGACAGGAAGAAGCCGATCGCGAGCTTCTCTTCCTTCAGCCGTTCGCGCTCGGTCCATGGACGGGCGTTCACGTACTCGGGCGGCGCGCCTGCGGCTTCGGGAATCAGATCGAACAGCCCGCCCTGCATCGCGTTCGCGGCCGCCTGTTCGGCGGCTTCCATCGCGAGACTCACCGTCGCGAGCAGGCGGGCGCGGTCGGCGGTGCCGCTCGGCTCGATCAGGTCGAACGCGCCCGAGCGGATCAGTGCCTCGATGACGCGCCGGTTCACCATGCGGCGGTCGACGCGCGCGCAAAAGTCGAAGAGATCCTTGAAGGCGCCCCCGACCTCCCGCGCGCCAAGGATCGACCGCACCGCCGGCTCGCCGACTCCCTTCACCGCGCCGAGGCCGTAGCGGATCGTCTTGCGGTCGGTCGGCACGAAGCGGAAGTCCGACGCATTGACGTCGGGCGGCAGGATCGTCAGCCCGTTCGCGATCGAGTCCTCGAAGAAGATCTTGATCGTGTCCGTGTTGTCGAGGTCGGCCGACATCGTCGCGGCCATGAAGGCCGCGCAGTGGTGCGCCTTCAGCCACGCGGTGTGGTACGTGACGACCGCGTACGCGGCGGTGTGCGACTTGTTGAAGCCGTATTCCGCGAACTTCGTCATCAGGTCGAAGAGCTGCTCGGCGAGCGCGGGATCGTAGCCCTTCTGCTTCGCGCCGGCCGCAATCGTCTCGCGGTGCTTCGCCATCTCGTCGGCTTTCTTCTTGCCCATCGCGCGGCGCAGCATGTCCGCGCCGCCGAGCGTGTAGCCGCCGATGATCTGCGAGATCTGCATCACCTGCTCCTGATACACGATCACGCCGTAGGTCGGCTCGAGGCAGGGCTTCAGATCCGGATGGAAGTAGTCGATCTCCTGCTGACCTTTCTTGCGCAGGATGAAGTCGTCGACCATCCCCGAGCCGAGCGGCCCCGGCCGGTACAGCGCGAGCACCGCGATGATGTCCTCGAAGCGGTCGGGGGCGAGCTTCTTCAGGAGCTTCTTCATCCCGTCCGATTCGACCTGGAAGATCGCGGTCGTATTCGCGTCCTTCAGGATCTTGTACGCGGCCGGGTCGGTGAAAGGGAGCGCTGCGAGGTTCGGCTTCTCGCCGGTCAGTCGCTCGACGTAGTCGACGGCGAGCTCGATGATCGTCAGGTTCCTCAGGCCGAGGAAGTCGAACTTCACGAGGCCGACCGCTTCTACGTCGTCCTTGTCGAACTGCGACACCGGCGTCGCGTCGTCGCCGTCGGCGATGTAGAGCGGGCAGAAATCGGTGAGCTTGCCCGGCGCGATCAGCACGCCGCCGGCGTGCATGCCGACGTTGCGGGAAAGCCCTTCGAGCGGCTCAGCGAGGCTCCACAGTTCCTGCACCGACTCGCCGTCGTTGCCGTCCTTCATCATCTCGCCGACCTGGGGCTCCATCTCGTACGCCTTCGCGAGCGAGACCGGCTTCGCGCCCTCGATCGGGATCAGCTTCGACAGGCGGTCGCACAGCCCGTACGGCAGATCGAGCACGCGGCCGACGTCGCGCACGACGGCCTTCGACGCCATCGTGCCGAAGGTCGCGATCTGGCTGACGGCGTCCTTGCCATAGCGCTCGCGCACGTATTCGATGACGCGGTAGCGGTTGTCCTGGCAGAAGTCGATGTCGAAGTCGGGCATCGACACGCGCTCGGGGTTCAGGAAACGCTCGAACAGCAGCGCGTACGCGAGCGGGTCGAGGTCGGTGATGCGCAAGGAATACGCGACGAGCGAGCCCGCGCCCGAGCCCCGTCCGGGGCCGACGGGGACGCCGTTATGCTTCGCCCAGTTGATGAAGTCCGCGACGATCAGGAAGTAGCCCGGAAAGCCCATCTGGATGATCGTGTCGGTCTCGAACTTGAGCCGCGCCTCGTAGGTCGGGCGCTGGCGCTCGCGCTCGGTATCAATGGGGTAAAGCTCCGCGAGGCGCACTTCGAGGCCGGCCTTAGCTTCCGCGACGAGGAAGTCGTCGAGCGTCATCCCTTCCGGCGTCGGGAACTGCGGCAGGAAGTTCTTGCCGAGCTGCACGGACAGCGAGCAGCGGCGCGCGATCTCGACGGTGTTTTCGAGCGCCTCGGGCAGATCCGCGAAGAGTTCGCACATCTCGTCCTGGCTCTTGAGGTACTGCTCCTCGGTGAAATCGCGCGGCCGGCGCTTGTCAGCGAGGACGTAACCCTGCGCGATGCACACGCGCGCCTCGTGCGCCTTGAAGTCCTCGCGCTTCAGAAACTGCACCGGGTGCGTCGCGACGACCGGCAGGCCGAGGCGGCCCGCGAGTTGCACCGCCTGGCGGATATAGGTCTCGGTGCCCGGGTGCCCGGCGCGCTGCAGCTCGATGTAGAACGCATCCCGGAACAGCGCCGACCACTCGGCCGCGAGGCGCTCGGCCAGTTCGACATTGCCGTTTGCAAGCGCCAGGCCGACGTCGCCCATCGTCGCGCCGGACAGGCACAGCAGATCGGAGGCCGCGCCGTCGGCGAACCAGTGCTGGCGCATCTCGGCACGGCCGCGGAACTTGTTGTCGAGATAGGCGCGCGTCAGCAGTTCGCACAACTGTCCGTAGCCTTTGCGGTTCTTGCAGATCAGCAGGACGCGGAACGGCTTGTCGCGGTCGGCGTCGTTCGTGATCCACGCGTCGACGCCGAGGACCGGCTTGATCCCCTTGCCGCGCGCGCCCTTGTAGAACTTGACCATCCCGAAGAGGTTCGCGAGGTCGGAAATGCCGAGCGCCGGCATATTGTCCGCGGCCGCGCTTGCGATTGCAGCGTCGATCTGGACGATGCCGTCCGAGATCGAGTATTCGGAGTGCAGCCGGAGATGGATGAAGCGCGGAGCGTATGGGGCGGTCATGGGGACGGATTTTACCCGATGCCCCCGCCTTCCCACGCCGCGGATCAGCGACCACCGGCCGCTTCGCGCGCCTGTGCCAGCGCCTGCTTGCGCATCCGGTCCGCCTCGAGGATCTCCGCCTGCTGCTCGGCCGACAACGGGGTGCCGAGTTCGACTTCGAGCGCCGCGATCAGCCGCATCGCCGTCGACGTGATGCGGTGTTCGTCGGGCATCGCCTTGCGCACTTGCCGCGGCGTCGTCCCGGTGATCCGCGCGACTTCCGCGACGAAGTGATCCTCGATGCGACGGCTGGCGGCGGCGACGAATGCGGTTTCGGCGGGGTTCATCGCCGCGCGGCCGGCCGGCTGCCCCATCACCGGGGGAACCGGCTGCAGGGTCAACACGAGCAGCGACAGCAGGATCGTGCGCTTCAAGCTGCGTGCCTCCATCTCATCGCGGCATCACGGCAACAAGACCGTCGAGCCGGTCGTGCGCCGCGCTTCGAGGTCGCGGTGCGCCTGCATCGCGTCCTTCAGCAGATAGCGCTGGTTGACCTCGATCCGGACCTTGCCGAAACCGACGACTTCGAAAAGTTCGTTCGCCATCGTCACGAGGTCTTCCCGCTTCGCCGTGTACGCGGCGATTCCGGGACGCGTGACGTACAGCGAGCCCATCGTGTTCAGCAGGCTCAGATCGAACGGCGGCACCGGCCCGGACGCCGCGCCGAACAGCACCATCATGCCGAGCGGTCGCAGGCAGCGCAGCGAATCCATGAAAGTGTCCTTGCCGATCGAGTCGTATACGACCGGAAGGCCGGCGCCACCCGTGATTTCCCTGACGCGCTCGGCGAAGTTCTCGCGCGTATAGACGATCGTATGATCGCAGCCGTGGCCGTGCGCGATGCGGGCCTTTTCGTCCGAGCCGACGGTCCCGATGACCGTCGCGCCGAGCGCCTTCGCCCACTGGCACGCCATCAGGCCGACGCCGCCCGCGGCCGCGTGGATCAGGACGGTGTCGCCCGGCTCGACGCGGTACGTCCGGCGCAGCAGGTACTGAGCGGTAAGCCCCTGCAGCATCATCGCCGCACCCTGCTCGAACGAAATCGCGTCGGGCAGCTTCACGAGGCGGTGAGCGGGAATGTTGCGCACCTCGGAATACGCGCCCAGCGGTCCGCCGCCATACGCGACGCGGTCGCCGGGCGAGAAATCGGCGACACCCTCGCCGACCGCTTCGACGACGCCTGCCCCTTCGACACCGATCCCGGACGGCAGCGGCACCGGGTAGAGGCCGCTGCGGTGATAGGTGTCGATGTAATTCAGGCCGACCGCGTGGTGGCGCAGGCGCACTTCACCGGCCGCGGGCGGGGGCACGACGACGTCCTCCCACTGAAGCACCTCGGGCCCGCCGGTCTGATGGAAGCGAATCGCCTTGGGCATGAACGTCTCCTACTGTCGGAAATTCGGATGGCCGGACACCATCCCGCCGGCATCGCCGGAGATCCTCGCAGGCTGGTCAGCGCTGGATCGAGAAGCCGATTCTAAACTGGGTGTCCTGAGACTTGTTGTAGTCGAGCAGCGTTTCACCGACGCCGTCGAAAACCTGCAGGTGCAGATAGATCGCCGTTTCGGACAGGACGCGCTGCGTCAAGGGATATGACAGGTCGAGCTGCGTGCTGCCCTCTCCGGCGGCGGCGCGGCGCAGCCGGAGCCGCGCGAGCCATCCGTCGTCGCGCCCGAAGCGCAGTCCGAGCTCCCCATAGCCGCGGTAACGGTAGATGTCGGGATTCTCGTCGCGGTCGAGATACGTCCACACCTTCGGAGTCACCCCGACATAGGATCCGTTTCCGAGGCCGAAGCGCCAGTCGACCGTCGCGAACAGGGTGTCGATGCTGCGCGACGATTCCCCGTCGCGGCCGTTCGATTCGTGCTCGTAGCCGGCGCGTGCGCCGACGCCGCGCCGACTCGACGGATCGGACGCAAAGCGCCATTCGTAGAAGAACGACGGTCGATAGCTCGTGTCACGGAACGGCTTCGAGTCGGACCCGAGGTCCCACAACGAAGTCTGGGTGTAGCCGAAATGCAGCCCGCCGAGCGCGGGCAGCGACTCGACGATGGCGCTTTCCGGGTCGAAGATGCGGTACTTGAAGCTCAGTTGAAAACGCGCGGTGTCGTCGTCCACGCCGACGAGGAAGTACATCGGCTCATTGACGGTCAGCGCCGGCTCGGGCGCAACAGCGGTCCCGGCGGCAATTTCGGCGGGCGGCACGGGGACAGCCTCCTCGCCGGGCGCGCCCGGGGCGTCCTGCGCGAGAAGCACCAGCCGGGACGAAGCGCGGTCCGCAAGCCGCAGCACGACCGGTCCGGTGACCCCGGCCGGCCAATTTCCGACGTAGTCACGGCGGAATGCAGCGCCCGCCGTTTGCCGACTCGGCGCCAGGTCGAGACTCAGCAGCCGTTCACCGGTCTCGACGACCAGTTTCAGGCGATCGGGCAGCGGCTCGTCCGCAGCGTCGGCGTCGCGCACGAGCGAAATCCTGAAGGGTTGTCCGGCCGCAACCCGGGTCGCGAACGAAGACAGCAGCCAGTCCGCGTGAGCCGGCAGCGCGAGCGACGAGAGGGCGGCCAGCAGCGAAATTCGGAATGCGCGCATCGGGGCGCTCCGTCTACGGGGGAGACCCGGCTAACGCCGGAATAGCCATTCGAATCGACACGCGTCCGCCGCCCCCCGCGAGGTCGGCGGACGCGTGGGCCTTACGCCTTCGTCGTTTGCAGGCGCTGCTCGCAGGCGTCCACGACCGCCACCGCGGTGATATTGACGAGGCGGCGCACCGTCGCCGACGGCGTCAGGATGTGCACCGGCAGCTTCGCGCCGAGCAGCATTGGTCCGATCGAGACGCCGTCGCCGTTGGCCATCTTCATCAGGTTGAACGAGATGTTCGCCGCGTCGAGGTTCGGCATCACCATCAGGTTCGCTTCGCCGACGAGCGACGACTCCGGGTTCACCTTCGCACGAATCGCGGGCGAAATGGCCGAGTCGCCGTGCATCTCGCCGTCGCACTCGAGGTCGGGCGACGTGCGGCGCAGGATCGCGGCGGCTTCGCGCATCTTGCGCGCTGACGCTGAGCGCGAGCTGCCGAAGTTCGAATGCGACAGCAGCGCGGCGCGCGGCTCGAGGCCGAAGCGACGCAGCTCGTCGGCCGCCATCCGCGCGATTTCGGCGACTTCTTCAGCGTTCGGGTTCTCGTTCAGGTACGGGTCGGTGATCGCGAGCGTGCGCTTGGGCAGCAGCAGCAGGCTCATCGTCGCGAAGAGCTTCGCGCCCGGTTTCAGGCCGATGACGTTCTCGACCTGGCTGAAGTGGTAGTCATACGTGCCGAACGTGCCGCACACCAGCGCATCGGCGTCGCCGCGGCGCAGCACCATGCAGCCGATCAGCGTCGTGTCGCGCCGCATCTTCGCTTTCGCGATGTCGGGCGTGACGCCGTCGCGGCACATCATGCGGTGGTATTCCTGCCACAGCTCGCGGTAACGCGGATCGGACTCGGGATTGATGATGTCGAAATCGCGGCCCGGCACGAGGTTCAGGCCGATCTTCTGGATCCGCATCTCGATGACGTTCGGACGGCCGATCAGGATCGGACGCGCGAGTTCCTCGTCGATGACGACCCGGGCCGCGTGCAGCACACGCTCGTCCTCGCCTTCGGCGTACAGCACGCGCTTCAGTTCCGCCGGCACGCGCTTCGCGGCCGAGAACACCGGCTTCATCACGATGCCGGACGTGTAGACGAAATCGGACAGGCTCGCCGCGTAGGCTTGGAGGTCGGCGATCGGCGTCGTCGCGACGCCGGACTCCATCGCTGCCTTTGCGACCGCCGGCGCGATCTTGACGATCAGGCGCGGGTCGAATGGGCTCGGGATGATGTAGTCGGGGCCGAAGCGCAGGTCCTCGCGATCGTAGGCCGCGGCGACGATGTCGCTCTGCTCGGCCTGCGCGAGGTCGGCGATCGCCTTCACGCACGCGAGCTTCATCTCCTCGGTGATCTTCGTCGCGCCGGCGTCGAGCGCGCCGCGGAAGATGAACGGGAAGCACAGGACGTTATTGACCTGGTTCGGGTAATCCGAACGGCCGGTCGCAATGATGCAGTCCGGGCGCGCTTCCTTCGCGACTTCCGGCAGGATCTCGGGATTCGGGTTGGCGAGCGCGAAGATCAGCGGCTTGTCGGCCATCCGCTTGACCATTTCGGGTTTCAGCACGCCGGCGGTCGACAGGCCGAGGAACACGTCGGCGCCTTCGATGACGTCGCCGAGCGTCTTCGCGTCGGTGCGCTGCGCGTAGCGCGCCTTGTTCGGCTCCATGTTCTCGTCGCGACCGAGGCTGATGACGCCCTTCGAGTCGCAGACGAAAACGTTCTCGCGCTTGAGGCCGAGACCCACCATCAGGTCGAGGCACGCGATCGCCGCGGCGCCCGCGCCTGAGCAGACGAGCTTGACCTGGCCGATGTCCTTGCCGACGATCTTCAGCCCGTTGATCAGGCCCGCCGACGAGATGATCGCGGTGCCGTGCTGGTCGTCGTGGAAGACCGGGATGTTCATCCGCTCGCGCAGCTTCTGCTCGATGTAGAAGCACTCCGGCGCCTTGATGTCTTCCAGGTTGACGCCGCCGAGCGTCGGCTCGAGCGACGCGATGATCTCGATCAGCTTGTCCGGATCCTTCTCGGACAATTCGATGTCGAAGACGTCAATGTTCGCGAACTTTTTGAACAGGCAGCCCTTGCCTTCCATGACCGGCTTCGCGGCAAGCGGACCGATGTTGCCGAGCCCGAGCACCGCGGTGCCGTTGGTGACGACGGCGACGAGATTGCCGCGCGAAGTGAGTTCGCGCGCCTCGTTCGGGTCCGCGACGATGGCGTCGCACGCGGCGGCCACACCGGGCGAATACGCGAGCGCGAGGTCGCGCTGGTTCGTGAGGCCCTTCGTGGGAACGACGGAAATCTTGCCGCGCGTCGGCGAACGGTGATAGTCGAGTGCTGCGGCGATGAAATCCTGATCCATGTTCTCCCTCTCGGTTTGGATGAGTTGTTCTGTCTGGACGTGCGGCTACCGGAAAATACGCCCCCACCCGCGCTTCGCCAATTGCGTAAATCCGCAGTCGCAAAGTTCCCTTTGCGTCCGGGTGACGGCCACTGCGCCGAGCGTAACCGATCAATCGGGATTTACATGACGAATGCCTGAAAGCGCCCGCGGTGGCCGAATTCGGCGAGCGGCAAGTTTAGCGCAGCGCTTGCCGCCGTGGGCAGGGATTGATAGGGGTTTACCACCATGCCACGGGTCGGCGCGCCGGGAAAAGCGCGACCTATAACCCCTAACCGGTATGGTTTTTTGGCACAATCCCGCAGCAGTCACGAAAGGAAGGCGAAAATGCGGCGCGTGGTGTTCAATCAGAAGGGCGGAGTCGGCAAATCGACCATTACCTGCAATCTCGCTGCGATCAGTGCGCAGCAAGGCAGGCGGACTCTCGTCGTCGACCTCGATCCGCAAGGCAACTCGACGCAATACCTCCTCGGTTGCGGCGGCGAGACGCTCGACGCGACCCTCGCGGACTTTTTCGACCAGACGCTGAACTTCAAGCTGAATCCGAAGCGAACCGAGCAGTTCATCGTCGCCAGCCCGTTCGAGGGACTCGATGTGCTGCCGTCGCATCCCGCTCTCGAAGACCTGCAAGGCAAGCTCGAGTCGCGCTACAAGATCTACAAGCTGCGGGATGCGCTCGACGAACTGTCGCGGCATTACGACGTCGTGTACATCGACACGCCCCCGGCGCTCAACTTCTTCACCCGCTCGGCGCTGATCGCCGCCAACGGCTGCCTGATCCCGTTCGACTGCGACGAATTTTCCCGCCGCGCACTGTATTCGTTGCTCGAGAGCGTCCAGGAAATCCGCGCGGACCACAACCACGACCTGACCGTTGAAGGCATCGTCGTCAACCAGTTCCAGGCACGCGCAGGACTGCCGCAGAAAGTCGTGCAGGAACTGATCAATGAAGGCCTGCCGGTCCTGACGCCGTACCTGTCGGCATCGGTGAAGATCAAGGAATCGCACGAACAGTCGCGGCCGATGATCCACCTCGACCCGAAGCACAAGCTCGCGCAGGAGTTCGTCGCGCTGCACGACACGCTGGCGCGCAAGTACGGCGCCTGACGCTCGTCCCCGACACCCCGGGTCCCGCGCCACGGCCGTTGTCAGCCGCCACCCTCGTTGCCCCGCACGGGAGCCAAGAGCGAGGACGCCGACATCGCGCAGGCCGGCGCGCTCCGGTCAAACCGCCGTAAGCTTCGCGACCCCTAGCAGCAACCACTTGATGCCGGCCGGCCCGAAATTGATCTGCACGCGCGCGTCGGACCCGCTGCCCTCGGCCGCGACGATAACGCCCTTGCCGAATTTCGCGTGGCTCACCGTCTGCCCGATGCGCAGCCCACCGACCTCCTGATTGCGGCGCGGCGGAACCGGCGCCGGTTTCGCACCGGCGCCGCGCGACGGCTCGTAGTAGCCGCCGAACCCGCTCCTCACGGCACTCGCCCGCGAACTCGGCACCGAGAGCCACTTCGTCAGCACCTCTGGAATCTCCTCGAGGAATCGCGACCGCAGGTTGTAGCGTGTCTGCCCGTGCAGCATCCGGCTCTGCGCGAACGACAGGTAGAGCCGTTCCCGCGCACGCGTCACTGCGACATACATCAGGCGCCGCTCTTCCTCGAGCCCCTCCGTTTCGAGGATGCTGTTCTCGTGCGGAAACAGGCCTTCCTCTAGGCCCGACAGGAACACGACGTCGAACTCGAGCCCTTTCGAAGCGTGCACTGTCATCAGCTGCACCGCGTCGCTCCCGGCGTCGGCCTGGTGCTCGCCCGCTTCGAGCGACGCGTGCGCGAGGAAGTCCGCGAGCAGCGCGTGCGGCTGATCGAGCGCTTCGGCACCCGCGCCGGACTCCACGAGGAAATTCGCCGCCGCGTTGATCAGCTCGTCGAGGTTCTCGAGCCGCTCCTGCCCTTCCTTCTCGTTGCGATAGTGCGCGCGCAGGCCCGACGCATCGAGCACATGATCGACCATTTCCGACAGCGGCAGCTTCGCCGTGTCGCGCCGCAGGTCCTCGACGAGGCGCACGAACTGCGCGAGCACGGTCCCCGGCTTGCCGGCGAGGTGTGGGACCGACGCATACAGGCTGCTGTTCCAGGTCTTCGCCGCGTCCTGCAGCACTTCGAGCGACCGCGCGCCGATGCCGCGGGCGGGGAAGTTCACGACGCGGCTGAACGCGGTGTCATCGTCCGCGTTCGCGATCAGCCTCAAGTACGCGAGCGCATGCTTGATTTCCTGCCGCTCGAAGAAGCGCAGGCCGCCATAGACGCGATACGGAATGCCCGCCGAAAAAAGCTGATGCTCGAGCACACGCGACTGCGCGTTGGAGCGATAGAGCAGCGCGACGTCCGACCGGCCCGTTCCGTCGCGCACCAGCGACTGGATTTCCTCGACGATCCAGCGCGCCTCGTCGAGATCGGCAAGCGCCTCGAACACCCGGATCGGCTCCCCGGCCCCGCGCTCGGTCCACAGGTTCTTGCCGAGCCGCGCAGTATTGTGACGAATGATTGCGTTCGCGGCGTCGAGAATATTGCCGTGGGAACGGTAGTTCTGCTCCAGGCGGATGACGTTCGCGACGTGGAACTCGCGCTCGAAATCGCGCATGTTGCCGACCTCGGCGCCGCGAAAGCGATAGATCGACTGGTCGTCGTCCCCGACGCAGAAAAGACTCGCTCCGCCCTCGCGCCCCTCGTCCGCGAGCAGCTTCAGCCACCGGTACTGCAGCCGGTTCGTGTCCTGGAACTCGTCGACGAGGACGTGCCGGAAACGGCGCTGGTAGTGCTGGCGCAAGGGTTCATTGCGTTCGAGCAATTCGAAGCTGCGGAGCAACAACTCCGCAAAATCCACAACAGACTCGCGCTGGCACTGTACTTCATACTCGGTATAAAGCCCTACCCGACGGCTGGTATGGTCGTCCCAAGCATCGACAGCATGCGGACGCAGGCCGGCCTCCTTCTGGGCATTGATGAAATGCTGCAGTTCGCGGGGAGGAAATTTTTCGTCGTCGACATTGAGTGCCTTGAGCAGCCGCTTGATCGCGGCGAGCTGGTCGCCCGAGTCGAGGATCTGGAAGAGTTGGGGCAGCCCGGCGTCGCGGTGGTGGGTACGCAGCAGACGGTTGCAGAGGCCGTGGAAGGTACCGATCCACATGCTGCGCGCCGAGCGGTTGAAGCTCAACGGAAGCATTGCCGACAGACGGGCGAGCAGTTCCTTCGCGGCCTTGTTCGTAAAAGTAACGGCAAGAACGCCGTGAGGGTCGACCTGTCCCGTCTGGACGAGCCAGGCGATGCGAGTCGTCAGGACGCGCGTTTTGCCGGAGCCGGCGCCGGCGAGGATCAAGGCGTGTTGGGACGGCAGCGTGACTGCCTGGAGTTGCTGGGGATTTAGATTGGCTAGCAGGTCTGACATGGAGGTTTCCTTGGGTGCCCGTGATTTTACCGGGCGCGGAGGAATGCCGGAGCAGGACGGCGCGACCCCCGCAGATCGGACGAGCAAAGGAACCGGTGTGCTCGGCGTGTTGCACTGCCGCAACACGCTCTTGATCGAGCTACTGTCTTTCCATTATTTTTTGGATTGTGCGCGGCAACATTCAGTTGAGTTTTATCAAGGACACTGCAAGTGGTTCCACGGAAAATTCGCCGGAACCTCTGATGCTGCAGTGCATTAACGGCGCCAAACGCAACGGTAGGCTTACAAGGCCTACCTCGGCGCACAAGGCCGACAAGGCCACTGGAGAACGGACATGAAGACACCGAAGCTTTTGCCCTGGTATGCCCGCAAAGCCGGCGTATCGATCGATCGTGCGACCGTGCTGTGGCACAAGGCCGTGCGCGAAGCCACCGCGGCGACGGGCTGGGTCGGCAACGCCGAGTACTGGGGCGAAGCGATGAACACCTTCCAGCGGCTGCTCGAAGAGGAACAGGCCACGATGTGCGCGCCGCGCGTCACGCCGTTCGTGCGCAGCCAGAATCGCCTGTGGCGCCTGCCGCTGACCGCGTTCGAAGACGTCGTTTCCGCGATGTCGGCGAACTGGCACCACCATTCCGGCGGCCCCCGCAGAGCGGCCTGACCGGTCTCCCGAACTCCCCGCGACGCCCGGCCGTCGCGGTATCGTCTCCCTCCCTCTCCGTTCATGGAGATTCGCATCCGGCGCGGCCGGATGCTTTTTTTCCGCCATCCGACATCGGGACGACGCTCATCCTGCTGCGCGCGCTCGAAGCAATGCCCGGCAGGGGGACAGAACCGCCCCGCCCGGCGGGCCCCGCCTTCGCGATATACTTGCGCGTTTTCCACGCCGCGACGCCAGCCCCGCCATGCAGGACAAATACATTCCCGCCGCAGTCGAAGCCGCCGCCCAGCAGCACTGGGAGGGCACCGAGGCCTTCCGTGTCGCCGAGGACGCCGGCAAGCCGAAGTACTACTGCCTGAGCATGTTCCCGTACCCGTCGGGCAAGCTCCACATGGGGCACGTGCGCAATTACACGATCGGCGACGTGCTCTCGCGTTACCACCGGATGCGCGGCTACAACGTGCTGCAGCCGATGGGCTGGGACGCCTTCGGGATGCCGGCGGAGAACGCCGCGATCCAGAACAACGTGCCGCCGGCGAAATGGACGTACGCGAACATCGAGTACATGAAGACGCAACTGAAGCGTCTCGGTTTCGCGATCGACTGGTCGCGCGAGCTCGCGACCTGCAAGCCCGACTATTACCGGTGGGAGCAGTGGCTGTTCACGCGGCTGTACGCGAAGGGACTGATCTACAAGAAGCTCGGCACCGTGAACTGGGACCCGGTCGACGAGACCGTGCTCGCGAACGAACAGGTCATCGACGGCCGCGGCTGGCGCAGCGGCGCGCCGATCGAGAAGCGCGAAATCCCGATGTACTACATGAAGATCACCGCGTACGCGGATGAACTTCTCGAAGCGCTCGACGCGCTGCCCGGCTGGCCGGAGCAGGTCAAGCTGATGCAGAAGAACTGGATCGGCCGCTCGGAAGGCGTCGAGGTGCATTTCCCGTACGACGTCGCGACGATCGGCCACGCCGGCGTACTGAAGGTGTTCACGACGCGCGCCGACACGCTGATGGGCGCGACCTATGTCGCGGTCGCCGCCGAGCATCCGCTCGCGCTGCAAGCGGCGGCGAACAACCCGGCGCTCGCGGCCTTCGTCGACGAATGCCGGCACGGCGGGATCGCGGAAGCGGACCTCGCGACGATGGAAAAAAAGGGGATGGCGACCGGGCTGCGTGTCGTGCATCCGATCACCGGCAAACCTCTCGACGTCTGGGTCGCGAACTACGTGCTGATGGGCTACGGCGAAGGCGCGGTGATGGCGGTGCCGGCACACGACGAGCGCGACTTCGCGTTCGCGACGAAATACCGGCTGCCGATCAGGATGGTCGTACGCTCGGCCGGCAACACGGACACGCTCGCGCCGTGGCAGGACGCGTACGCGGAGCACGGGCGCCTCGTCAATTCCGGCAAGTACGACGGTCTGCATTTCCAGGATGCGGTCGCCGCGATCGCGGCCGATCTCGAAACGAAGGGCTTGGGCGCGAAGCGCACGCAGTATCGGCTGCGCGACTGGGGGATTTCGCGCCAGCGCTATTGGGGCTGTCCGATCCCGATGATCCGCTGCGGCGACTGCGGCGACGTGCCGGTGCCCGACGACCGATTGCCGGTCGTGCTGCCGGAGAATGTCGAAATCACCGGCCGCGGGTCGCCGCTCGCGAAGATGCCCGAATTCTACGAATGCGACTGCCCGCAGTGCGGCAAGCCGGCGAAGCGTGAAACGGACACGATGGACACCTTCGTCGAGTCGTCGTGGTACTTCCTGCGCTATGCCTCCCCGGACAACGGTAACGCGATGCTCGACGGGCGCGTCAACTACTGGGCCCCGGTCGACCAGTACATCGGCGGCATCGAGCACGCGATCCTCCACCTGCTCTACTCGCGCTTCTTCACGCGCGCGATGCGCGACGAAGGCCTCGTCAACGTATCGGAACCCTTCACGAACCTGCTGACACAGGGAATGGTCGTCGCCGAAACCTATTACCGCGAAGCCGCAGGCGGCAAGAAGCAGTGGATCAACCCAGCCGACGTCGCGATCGAGCGTGATGAAAAAGGCCGCGTCGCCGCCGCGAAGCTCGTCGCCGACGGCCAGCCAGTCGTCATCGGCGGCACCGAGAAGATGTCGAAGTCGAAGAACAACGGCGTCGACCCGCAGGCCCTCGTCGACCAGTACGGCGCGGACACCGCCCGCCTCTTCATCATCTTCGCCGCGCCGCCCGACCAGCAACTCGAGTGGTCCGACTCCGGGGTCGAAGGGGCGTACCGCTTCCTGCGGCGCGTGTGGACGTTCGGCCACGTTTTCGCGAGCGACTTCCGCCAGCAACTGCCAGCCGACCGCCGGCTCCCGGTCGGCAAACTGCCCGATGCGCTCGCGGCCGTGCGGCGGGAAATCCACTCCTGCCTCAAGCAGGCTAACTACGACTTCGGCAAGCATCAGTTCAACACCGTCGTCTCCGCGGCGATGAAGACCCTGAACGCGCTCGAGAAGGCCCCGCGCGACGATGCCGCCGCCCACGCCGAAGTCGCCGAGGAAGGACTGGGCATCCTGCTGCGCCTCCTCGCGCCGATCTCGCCGCACATCACGCAGGCGCTGTGGCAGGACTGCGACTTCGGCGGCGAACTGCTCGACGCGCCCTGGCCGGAGCCGTCCGACGACGCGCTGAAACAGGATGAAATCGATCTCGTCCTGCAGGTCAACGGCAAGCTCCGCGGCAGCGTCAGGGTGACTGCGGATGCCGGCCCGTCCGACATCGAGACGCTCGCGCTGGCGTCCGAAGCGGCGCAGCGATTCATGGAAGGCAAGCCGCCGCGCAAGGTGATCGTCGTGCCCGGCCGTCTCGTCAATATCGTCGTCTGATCCGGATTGCCGATGACCTCCCCTGTCCGCCGCCGTCTCATTCTCGCCCTCGGCGCCGCCGCGGTGGCGACCTCGCTGCCCGGTTGCGGCTTCCAGCTCCGCGGGCCGCGGCCGCTTCCGTTTTCGAGCATCCACCTCGGCGTCAGCGCCCATTCCGATCTCGGCTCGGCGCTGCGCCGGCGGGTTATCGCGAGCGGCAGCACCGAGGTCGTCGACGACCCCGCGAAGGCGGAAGTCCGGCTCGAGATCCTGCAGAGCGCGCCCGAGCGCGAGATCCTGACGCTTACCGGCGCCGGCAAGGTGCGCGAATACGAACTCCGGCACGTCATGAGATTCCGCCTCGTCGGCCGCGCCGGCAACGAGTGGATCGCGCCGACGACGATTTCGGCGAAGCGCGAATACAACTTCGACGATTCGCAGGTGCTCGCGAAGGAGCAAGAAGAAGCGCTGCTTTTCCGGGACATGCAGGCCGACCTCGTCGACCAGCTGGTGCGCCGCCTCGCTGCCGCCAATCCGTGAACCTGCGGCCCGACCAGTTACGCGCCCATCTCGACAAGCCGCTCGCGCCGCTCTACCTGCTGCACGGCAACGAGCCCCTGCTCGTCCTCGAAGCGGCCGACCTCGTGCGCGCCGCGGCCCGGCGGCAAGGCTTCGAAGAACGCGAAACGCTCGTCGTCGGCCAGGGTTTCCGTTGGGACGCGCTCGCGGCGGCCGCGGGCAATTTCTCGTTGTTCGGCGGCTCGAAACTGATCGACCTGCGCATCCCGAACGGGAAACCCGGGCGTGAAGGCGGTGAGGCGCTGCAGCGTCACGCACGTCATGCCGGCAGCGGCATCGTTACGCTGGTCACCCTGCCCGAAGTGGATTGGGCAACGCGCAAGACGGGGTGGTTCACGGCGCTGGCCGAAGCGGGCATCGCGCTGGAGCTGAATGCGCCGGAACGCGAGCGCCTGCCGGAGTGGATCGCCGGGCGCCTCGCGCTGCAGAAGCAGGTCGCCGAGCCCGAAGCCCTGAGCTTCATCGCCGAACATGTCGAAGGCAACCTGCTCGCCGCGCACCAGGAAATCCTCAAGCTCGGCCTGCTGCACGGCGAAGGCAGACTGAGTGCAGACGACGTCCGCAGCGCCGTGCTGAACGTCGCACGCTACGACATCGACATGCTGCGGCAGGCGCTGATCGAAGGCGATCCGGCCCGCTGCACGCGACTCCTCGAAGGACTGCAGGGAGAAGGCACGGCGCCGCCGCTCGTACTGTGGGCGCTAGCGAACGAGATCCGCACGCTCGCCACGCTCGCCGGCGGCCAAGCGTCCGGCCAGCCGCTCGCGAACCTGATGAAGGCCGAACGCATCTTCGACGAGCGTCGCCGGCAGGCGATCCAGCGCGCATTGCCGCGCCTCCGGCCCGCAGCCCTGCGCGCGGCCCTGCTGCATGCGGCGAAGATCGACCGCATCATCAAGGGGCTCGCTGCCGGAGACATCTGGGACGAATTCCTGCAGCTTGCGCTGCGAGTCTGCCGCCGCTGACTGCGCCCGCCCGGGTGGAATCCCTTCGGTTCTTGTTCGGCGGCGGCATTTTTCGCCCGGCTTTACGTCCCGCCCAGACTGCTTCGTTCACCCGAATTCTCCGTTCGGGGCGGGTGGAGGCTGGCCGATCGCGCCCGAACGATGATTTAATTGCCTTTTACCGGCACTCGAGACCGCCATGGAAATCCGGAATTACATGCAGACGGTGGGCCGCGCAGCCCGCGCTGCCTCCCGCCTGCTCGCTGCCGCCACGACGGCCAGCAAGAACGACGCGCTCCTCGCGATGGCTGCCGCGATTCGCGAACGCCGCGCGCAACTGCTCGCAGCGAACGCGCGCGACCTCGAAGAGGCGCGGGCGGCGGGACTCGAGCCGGCGCTGATCGACCGCCTGACCCTCACCGACAAGGGCGTCGAGGCCATGGCCGAAGGGCTCGAACAGGTCGCTGCGCTGCCCGACCCCGTCGGCGAAATCAACGATGTCAAACGGCGCCCCTCGGGCATCGAAGTCGGGAAGATGCGCGTGCCGCTGGGCGTCATCGGCATCATCTACGAGGCGCGGCCGAATGTGACCGCGGACGCCGCCGCGCTGTGCCTGAAATCCGGCAACGCTGCGATCCTGCGCGGCGGCAAGGAAGCGATGCACTGCAACCAGGCGATCGCGGCCTGCGTGCGGGACGGGCTCGCCGCCGCCGGCCTTCCCGAGACGGCGGTGCAGGTCATCGAAACCACCGACCGCGCGGCCGTCGGCCACTTGATCACGATGCCGGAATTCGTCGACGTCATCGTCCCGCGCGGAGGCAAGGGGCTGATCGAGCGCATTTCGGCCGAAGCGCGCGTGCCGGTCATCAAGCATCTCGACGGCAATTGTCACGTCTATATCGATTCGGATGCCGATCCGGCGAAGGTCGTTCCGATCGTCGAAAACGCCAAGACGCAGCGGTATGGCACCTGCAATACGGCCGAGTCGTTGCTCGTCGCGCGCGACGTCGCGGCGCGCTTCCTGCCGGAGATCGGCCGCATGCTCGCCGCGAAAGACGTCGAAATGCGCGGCTGCGCCGAGTCATTGTCGATCCTGCGTGAAGCCGGCATCGCCAATATGAAACTCCGGACGGCAACCGAGCAGGACTGGCACGAGGAATATCTCGCGCCGGTGATCGCGGTAAAGGTCGTCGCCGATATCGACGACGCGATCACCCATATCAACAATTACAGCTCCGGCCATACCGAGGCGATCGTCAGCGAGAACTACACGAAGGCGATGCGCTTTCTCCGCGAAGTCGATTCTTCGTCGGTCATGGTCAATGCCTCGACCCGCTTCGCTGACGGTTTCGAATACGGGCTCGGCGCGGAAATCGGCATTTCGACCGACAAGATCCACGCTCGGGGACCGGTCGGACTCGAGGGGCTGACGAGCCAAAAGTGGATCGTTTTCGGCCACGGGGAGACGCGGCGCTGACTTCCCCTCGCAAGACATCGGGCCGCACAGTCGATTCGCATCGAGATCATTTCGCGGCCGTTCTCTCGCTGCCGTTCAGCGCGTTCGGCGTCCGCCTCGCCGGGGATGTCGTCGACGAACTCGTGTTCCTGCCGCCCGAGACGCCGGCGGCGGCACCCGAGTGTGTGCTCGCGGAGCAGGTCGCGACGCAGATCGATCGCTGGCTCGCCGACCCCGGGCGCCCTTTCGAATTGCCGCTCGCGAACCGCGGCACGGCTTTCCAGCGCCGGGTTTGGAACGCGATCGCCGCAATTCCGCCCGGCGAATATCGGCGCTACGGCATGCTCGCAGCCGAACTCGGAACCGCTGCAAGAGCGATTGGCCAGGCGTGCGGCGCGAATCCGTTTCCGCTCGTGATCCCCTGCCACAGGGTAGTGTCCGCCGCGGGGCTCGGGGGTTTCGCCAACGCCACCGACGGTTATCTGATCGACGCGAAGAACTGGCTGCTGGAGTTCGAGGCAGGGCGTTGAGCGGAATCGAGACGAGCCTGAGCGCGGAAATCCGGGCCGAGCTCGATGCGTTCACCGACGAGGTCTGGCTCGAACACGGTCTCGCCCGCAATACCCTGTCCGCCTATCGCAGCGATCTCACGCTTTTCGCGCTTTGGCTGGGCAAGCGCGGGGGGCAATTACGCGACGCACACGGCGACGACCTAGCCGCCTATCTCGCCGAATTCTCGCGGCAATCCAAACCGTCGAGCCAGCGTCGATTGCTGTCCGCGTGGCGACGCTATTACCGGAATCTGCTTTCCGACGGCCGGATTGTCGACGACCCGACCGTTTTGCTCGACCCGCCGATGCGCACCGAGCGTTTTCCGAAGACATTGTCGGAGGCCCAGGTCGAAGCGCTGCTCGCCGCACCCGATGCCGGCACAATCTTCGGCCTTCGCGACCGCGGCATGCTCGAAGTCCTTTACGCGACCGGCGTGCGCGTTTCCGAACTCGTCGGCCTGAAGATATTCGCGGTCAACCTGATCGACGGTGTGGTGCGGGTCACCGGCAAGGGCGACAAGGAACGGCTCGTGCCGCTCGGCGAGGCGGCCGTCGAATGGATGCAGAAATACCTGGCCAAAGCCCGGCCGCTCCTGCTCGATGGCAGAGTCAGCGACGACGTCTTTCTGACCCGCTTCGGCACCGGAATGACGCGCCAGATGTTCTGGCGAATCATCAAGCACTATGCGCTCGCCGCCGGAATCTCGCCGGCGTCAATTTCGCCGCACACCCTGCGGCATGCCTTTGCGACGCACCTGATCAACCACGGCGCCGATTTGCGCGTCGTGCAGCTGCTGCTCGGCCACGCGGACATTTCCACCACGCAAATTTATACCCACGTTGCACGGGAGCGGCTGAAAGCCCTGCACGCCCGCCACCATCCCCGCGCCTGACACTGCAGCGCAGATTCGTCGGGCAAAACGACACCCATGATTCATGGAGCAAGTGCATGAGCAAATCGGGATCGCGCGCGCCGGAAACCCCGGCCACCCGTTTCCTCAAGGAGCATCGTATTTCGTACTCCACGCATCTTTATCCGTACGAGCCTCATGGCGGAACGCGGACATCGGCCCGCGAACTGAACGTACCGGAACATTCGGTCGTCAAGACGCTCGTAATGGAAGACGAGGACGCGAGCCCGCTGATCGTCCTCATGCACGGCGATCGCAAGGTATCGACAAAGGAACTGGCCCGACAAACGGGCCGCAAGCGCATCGCGCCCTGCACCCCGGAAACGGCGACGCACCACTCCGGCTATCTCGTCGGCGGGACCTCACCATTCGGCACCCGCAAACCGCTTCCGGTATTCATTGAAAAGTCGATCCTCGATCTACCGCTCATTTATATCAACGGCGGACGGCGAGGCTTTCTCGTCGGCCTGAACCCCAACGATCTCCCGCGTGTATTGACACTGCAGATCGTCAATGCGGCAATCGAGTAATTTTCCGCCGCAGGATTCTAATTCCGGCGTTTTGCTGGCAAAATAAGTATGCCGGGCCGTTGACATGGAAAGAATACGTATTGACGATCCGGGATCGTATCAAGACAAAGTTCAATAACTGGAGAAACCATGGAACTGGCCAAGCTGTCGCTGACTGAATTGCGCCGCCTTCAATCGCGGGTCGAGACCGAGATTCGCCGGCGGAGCGATAGCGCCCGCCGTGATTTGCTCAAGAAAGTGCAAAAAATGGCGGCCGAAGAGGGTCTGTCGCTCAGCGATCTCCTTGGCGGCGCTTCTTCCGCCGGCGAGGAAAAGCAGCCTTCGACCAAGCGCAAGACCAAGGCTGCAGCAAAGAAGAACGGTGCGAGCCCGGCGAAGTATCGTCATCCCGAAAACCCCGCAATCGGCTGGAGCGGGCGCGGCAGGAAGCCGCAATGGGTGATCGACTGGCTCGCGCAGGCCAAACCGCTGGCCGAACTGGAAGCGAGCGCCGAGAAATGACGAGTCGCAGGAACGCCGTTTCGAATCGGCTCGGCGTTCCGGCTCAAGCGGCGGAAGGCGGGAGCGAAATGCCTTCCCGCCCCCGCTGGATGTACACACCGACCCGCCGCACGCCTTTCATCACTCCCATCTTCGCAATCCGGATCTTGACCCACGGGACGCCGAATTCATCGAACAGCAGATTGACGACGAATTCACCCAAAGTCTCGATCAGATTGAAGTGTCGGCTCAGGAGCTCGCTGCGGATCCGCTCTATCACTTCGGCGTAGTTGATGGTGTCGCCGATGTCGTCATGCTCCGCGGCGGAATCCGGCACCCCGAACGTCAGGTTGAATTCGACGGTTTGCGGCGCGGCCTTTTCACGGGGATAGATCCCGACCCAGGCCTGAACCCGCAGTTCCTCGATGAAGATGAAATCCATGTTGTTTCCCGATTAGAATCGCGGCAATTTTAGGTGAAAACATGCCCCTTCTGCCTTTATTGCTCGCGGCCTACGTGCTCGGGTCGATTCCCTTCGCGATCGTTTCGAGCCGTCTGTTCGGTCTCGCCGATCCGCGGAAATACGGTTCCGGAAACCCCGGCGCGACGAATGTGCTGCGCAGCGGCAACAAGGCGGCCGCATTGGTGACCCTCGTTGGCGATTGCCTCAAAGGATGGCTTGCCGTTTGGGCCGCGGCACGCTTCGGCTTTTCACCGTTCGAAGCCGCGCTCGCCGGGCTCGTCGCCTTCCTCGGGCACGTATTCAGCGTATTTCTACGGTTCAACGGAGGTAAAGGGGTCGCCACTGCCCTCGGCGTTCTCGCCGGAATCAACGGGTGGATCGCCTTCGTCGCACTGTTCGTCTGGCTCGCCGTCGCATTCTTCACCCGTTACTCGTCGGCCGCCGCGCTATCCGCCGCGGCGGCAGCGCCGATCGCGGGCCTCGTGCTGCTCGGCCCGGGGCCGACCATCGTCGTGCTGGCGGTCGTTGCCGGCATCCTCGTCTGGCGTCACGCATCCAACATCCGCAAATTGATCAGCGGCACCGAAAGCAAGATCGGGGGGCGGCGCGCCTGAAATATCGGAAACAGCAGGAGCGCCTGTCGAGAATCGCTCACCCTCGCATCACGACCGTACGAGCGCCCCGGCCTTCCGTTTAGCGCGCGACGCTTACCCAGGCACGCCGGGCGCCTTCAGGTCGGCGAGCGGCCAACGGGGAAACACCCGCACCGCAAAACTGCCCGCCCCCGCCTGTCCGGCTGCAAACCGACGCGCACCGGCAAATGCGATCATCGCGCCGTTATCGGTGCAAAGTTCCGGCTCCGGGTAATACACCTTCCAGCCCTTGCGCCGCGACGACGAATCGAGGCGTTGGCGCAGCTTTCGATTCGCCCCCACTCCGCCCGCGACGACGAGCCGCGACAGACCGGTCTGCTCCAATGCCTTGAGCGCTTTTGCGGTCAGCACCTCGACGACCGCCTCCTGGAAATCCGTGGCGAGATCTGCGGCGTCCCGTTCCGGCTGCCACTCCCTCCCCGACACGACGTTGAGCACCGCGGTCTTGAGGCCGCTGAAACTGAAGTCGAGGTCGCCGGAGTGCAGCATCGGACGCGGCAGACGGAACCGCCCGCCGTGCCCGGTTTCCGCAAGGCGCGCCAGCTCCGGCCCGCCGGGATAGCCGAGACCGATGAGTTTTGCGGTTTTGTCGAATGCTTCGCCCGCGGCATCGTCGAGCGTCTCGCCGAGCAGCGCGTACTCCCCGACGCCGATCACCCGCATCAGTTGCGTATGTCCCCCGGAGACCAGCAGCGCGATGAACGGAAATTCGGGCGGCTCGGCGGCCAGCAGCGGCGACAGCAGATGACCTTCGAGATGATGGACCGGCAAGACCGGCACGCCGAGCGAAAGACCGAGCGACTCTGCAAAGCTCGCGCCGACGAGCAGCGCGCCCGCAAGCCCCGGGCCGGCCGTATACGCGATCGCATCGAGCTCGCCTGCTGTGCACGCGGAGGCCGCGAGCACCTGCCTGACGAGCACCGGCAGGCGGCGGATATGGTCGCGCGACGCGAGCTCGGGGACGACGCCGCCGTATTCGGCGTGCAGCTCGATTTGCGAATGCACGCAATGCCCGAGCAACCCCCTTTCGGTGTCGAACACCGCGACGCCCGTCTCGTCGCACGAAGTTTCGATTCCCAGCACTCTCATCACTGACCGCCCGTGGCCCTTTCCGTCGAGAACCGCCCATTCTACCGGCGGGCACGACGAGAGGCTAAGGTTGTACTTGGCGAGGGATGCTCGCGCCGTTATAATCCTCGTTTTTCCGCCCACAGACACTCAAGGAAGCAAGCAATGCCGGGTATCCGCGTCAAGGAAAACGAGCCGTTCGAAGTCGCCATTCGCCGCTTCAAGCGCACCATCGAAAAAACCGGTTTGCTGACCGAGCTTCGCGCCCGCGAGTTCTACGAAAAGCCGACCGCGGAACGCAAGCGCAAGTCCGCCGCCGCAGTGAAGCGCAACCACAAGCGCCTGCGCAGCCAGACCCTGCCGCCGAAGCTGTACTGATCCTTTCGGGTTCAGTCGGCGGATCTCCACGCCGGGCGCGGATCATCGGTTCGCGCCCGGCGTGGCGTTTTCATTTTCGATCGAGAGCACGCCATGTCTCTGAAGACCGGAATCCAGGACGACATGAAAGCAGCGCTGCGCGCGAAGGACAGCGCCAGGCTGTCGGCGGTCCGCCTGCTCATCGCCGCGATCAAGCAGCGCGAAATCGACGAACGAGTCGAACTCGACGACGCCGCGGTCATGGCGACGGTCGAAAAGCTCGTCAAGCAGCGTCGCGACGCCGCGACCCAGTACGATGCCGCAAACCGGCCGGAGCTCGCCGCAAGCGAGCGGTTCGAAATCGAAGTGCTGTCGGCGTACCTCCCGGAAGCGCTTTCCGACGCGGAATTCGAGGCAGCGATCGACGCCGCCCTGACCGAAAGCAATGCCAGCAGCCCCGCCGATATTGGCCGGGTGATGGCCGTACTGAAGCCTCGCCTCGCGGGTCGCGCCGACATGTCGGAAGCATCCCGGCGGGTGCGCGAGAAACTCTCCCGCTGAATTACCGCCGCATCGGGCCGGCATCGGCTCGGCCATGATCCCGCAGTCGTTCATCCAGGACCTCCTCGCCCGCGTCGATATCGTCGACGTCATCGAGCCTCATCTGCCACTGAAAAAGGGCGGCGCGAACTACTTCGCCTGCTGCCCGTTTCACGGCGAAAAGTCCCCGTCGTTTTCCGTCAGCCCGAGCAAGCAGTTCTACCATTGCTTCGGCTGCGGCGCGCATGGCAGCGCGATCGGCTTCCTGATGGAGTACAGCGGACTGCCGTTCGTCGAAGCCGTCAAGGAGCTGGCTTCGCGCGCCGGACTTCAGGTTCCGCAGGAGGGTGGCGCAAGCCCGCGGATCGAAACGCCGCAAAACGACGCACTCATCGACGCGATGTCGCGGGCGGCGCACTTTTACCGCGAGCAGCTGAAACAGGCGCCGGCCGCGATCGCCTACCTGAAACGACGAGGCGTCTCCGGCGAAATCGCCGCGCGCTTCGGCATCGGCTATGCACCCGACGACTGGCAGGGCCTGCA
Organism: Aromatoleum sp.; assembly: GCF_036675785.1. Taxonomy (NCBI): domain Bacteria; kingdom Pseudomonadati; phylum Pseudomonadota; class Betaproteobacteria; order Rhodocyclales; family Rhodocyclaceae; genus Aromatoleum; species Aromatoleum sp. The sequence continues at coordinate 128,107 of NZ_JAKFEF010000022.1, read as the reverse complement.
AAAGACCTTCCCCGATTACGACTCGAAGCCCCTGCTCGACGCCGGCCTCGTCATCGAGAACGACGCGGGCCGCCGTTACGACCGCTTCCGCAACCGGATCATCTTTCCGATCCAGGATCGCCGCGGCCGCATCATCGCGTTCGGCGGCCGGGTTCTCGACGGCGGCGAACCGAAATACCTGAACTCGCCTGAAACGCCGCTTTTCGAAAAAGGGCGCGAACTCTACGGCCTGACGCAGGCGCAGAAGCCGATGCGCGACAGCGGTTATGTCCTCGTCGTCGAGGGCTACATGGACGTCGTCGCGCTCGCGCAGTTCGGCATCGGCAACGCGGTCGCGACGCTCGGCACGGCGACGACGCCTCACCACATCCACGCGCTGCTGCGTCACTCGCAGCGGATTGTGTTCTGCTTCGACGGCGACTCCGCCGGTCGCAAGGCTGCGCGCCGCGGACTGGAGTCCGCCCTCGAAGCTCTGCGCGACGACGTCACGCTCGCTTTCCTTTTCCTGCCGGAACAGCACGATCCGGACTCGTTCGTTCGCGCGGAAGGAAGCGAAGCCTTCCGTCAGGCCGCCGCAAGCGCGACGCCGCTCGCGACCTTCCTGCTCAACGAGCTTACGGCGAGCTGCCCACCCGACACCGCGGAAGGACGCGCGCGCCTCGTGCACGAAGCGAAGCCCCTCGTGACCCGCATCGCCGCCCCGATGCTCAGGCTGCAAGTGATCAAGGCGGTCGCCGGACTCGGCGGGTTCAGCCAGGCCGAGGTCGAGCGCGCGTTCGGGCTGGACGTCGCAACGCCCGCGCCGGCCGCCGACCGAGGCGAGCCGGAAGGTCGGCCGGCCTGGCGGCCCGGCAACGCCACGGCGAGACCTCCGCGCGGCCGCCGCAAGCCCCCCTCGGCCGCCGCGACCTTGCTTCGACTCGTGCTCCAGCACCCAGCCCTCGCCGCGCGACTACCGGTGGACCTGGTCCCCGCGACGAACCCCGAGGGCGAGGCGCTGGTCGCAATCGTCGATGCGACGAGTACCGGCGACCTCCCCCCGAACGCCGGACTCGGCGCACTGGTCGAACGCTTCCGTGAGACGGCCCACGGCCAAGTGCTCGCGCGGTGTGCCGGGGAACTCGTCGAGGCGGAATTCGACGACGACATCGTGGAGACGCTGTTCGAAGACGCGCTGCGCAAGCTGCACGCCGACGCGATCGCGCGCGAAATCGAAGAACTGACGGCAAGGGAGCGCGAGGCGGGCCTTTCCCCGATCGAACGCCGTCGGCTCGCAGCGCTTCTAATGGAAAAAAGGAACCTCGTCAACGTCGGAAAAGTCAAAGATTTTTAGTATAATTGCCGGTTTTCCGAATCTTCTCTAGCCCCATTCAAGGAGTGCCATGGCCCGCGAAAAAACCAAGGATTCGCGCAAGGACAGCCCGAAAGGACGTGCCTCCAGAGCCAAAGACAAGAACACACTGATGGCCGAGGGCCCGCAGGTTGCGCCGCTCGACGCCGAGGTTCGCCGTACCCGCCTCAAAACCCTGATCACGCTGGGCAAGGAGCGCGGCTATCTGACGTACGCCGAAATCAGTGACCATCTCCCCGATGACGTCGCGGACGCGGAGCAGATCGAAGGCATCATCGCGACCTTCAACAACATGGGCATCCGGGTCTTCGACGAAGCTCCGGCGGCCGAAGATTTGTTGATGTCGGACAGCGTGCCGACGACCGTGGACGAGGACGTCGCCGAGGAAGAGGCCGAGCAGGCGCTGTCTTCCGTCGACTCCGAATTCGGCCGCACGACCGATCCCGTCCGCATGTACATGCGTGAAATGGGCACCGTCGAACTGCTGACGCGCGAAGGCGAAATCGAGATTGCGAAGCGGATCGAGGACGGACTGCGCCACATGGTCCAGGCGATCTCGGCCTGCCCGACGACGATCGCCGAGATGCTCGAGATCACCGACAAGGTCGCGCGCGACGAGATGCGCATCGATGAACTCATCGACGGCCTCATCGACCCGAACGCCGCCGAAGCGGAAGAAGAACTCCCCGAGAGCACCGAGGAGGAGCCCGCAGCGAGCGAGGAGGAGGTCAGCGACGACGAGAGCGACGACGACGACGAAAGCGACGAGGACAAGGAAGCCGCGGCGAATGCGGCGACCCTGCTGCAACTGAAGACGGACGCCCTCGCCCGCTTCGCCGTGATTCGCGACCTGCACACGAACAAGATGGAGGTGCTGGAACAGCGCGGGTCCCAGGACCCCGCCTATCTCGAATTTCAGCGGCACATCTCGGACGAGTTGCTCGATATCCGCTTCACCGCAAAGTCGATCGAGCGCCTGTGCGATTCGGTGCGCCACATGGTCGAGCAGGTGCGCGGCCACGAGCGCCAGATCCTGCAGCTATGCGTCGACCGCGCTGGGATGCCGCGCCAGCACTTCATCAAGGTCTTTCCGGGCAAGGAGATCGACCTCGACTGGCTCAAGGACGAGATCGGCGCGGGCAAGAACTACGCCGAGGGCCTGATGCGCGTGCATCCGGCGGTGCTCGAAGAACAGCAGAAGCTGATCGATCTGCAGACCCACATCGGCATCCCGCTGAAGGAGCTAAAGGACATCAACCGCCAGATGTCGACCGGCGAAGCGAAGATGCGCCGCGCCAAGCGCGAGATGACCGAGGCGAACCTGCGCCTCGTTATCTCTATCGCGAAGAAATACACGAACCGCGGCCTGCAGTTCCTCGACCTGATTCAGGAAGGCAACATCGGCCTGATGAAGGCGGTGGACAAGTTCGAATACCGTCGCGGCTACAAATTCTCGACGTATGCGACGTGGTGGATCCGCCAAGCGATCACGCGTTCGATCGCCGACCAGGCGCGCACGATCCGGATTCCGGTTCACATGATCGAAACGATCAACAAGATGAACCGGATCAGCCGCCAGATCCTGCAGGAAACCGGTCAGGAGCCGGATCCGGCGACGCTGGCCGAGAAGATGGAGATGCCCGAGGAGAAGATCCGCAAGATCATGAAGATCTCGAAGGAGCCGATCTCGATGGAGACGCCGATCGGCGACGACGACGATTCGCACCTCGGCGACTTCATCGAAGATCAGGCGACGCTCGCGCCGGCGGACGCGGCGATGTATTCGAGCCTGCGCGACGCGACCGGCGAAGTCCTCGATTCGCTGACCGCCCGCGAAGCGAAGGTGCTGCGCATGCGCTTCGGCATCGAAATGAACACCGACCACACCCTCGAGGAAGTCGGTAAGCAGTTCGATGTCACGCGGGAACGGATCCGGCAGATCGAAGCGAAGGCGCTGCGCAAGCTGCGCCATCCAAGCCGCTCCGAACGACTTCGCAGCTTCCTCGACAGCGACGCCTGACCCCCTCGGCGCCCGTCCCTGCGACGGGCGCGCTCCCATGTTCGGTCCTCGACAGCCCGGCGGTCTGGCGCGAAGCTCGACCGGGACGGGCCGAGGGAGCGCACCAGTTCTACAAGAAGGGCCTTTAGCTCAATCGGTTAGAGCAGCGGACTCATAATCCGTTGGTTGCGGGTTCGAGTCCCGCAGGGCCCACCACCGATCCGCTCCCGCCTTCGCTCACCCTCGCTGGATCAGCTCGATCTTGTAGCCGTCCGGGTCCTCGACGAAGGCGATGACGGTGCTGCCGTGCTTCATCGGTCCCGCCTCGCGCACGACCTTTCCGCCCCGCGACCGGATCTCGTCGCACGCGTGGTGTGCGTCGGGCACGGCGAGCGCGATATGTCCAAAGCCGTTGCCGATGTCGTACTGGCTGACACCCCAGTTGTGCGTCAGTTCGATCACGGCGCCTTCGGCCTCGTCCTCGTATCCGACGAATGCCAGCGTGAATTTCCCTTCGGGGTAGTCCTGCCGGCGCAGCAGTCGCATGCCAAGGACGTCGGTGTAGAACGCAATCGACCGGTCGAGATCGCCGACCCGCAACATCGTATGGAGAACGCGCATTTCAAATCCTCTCAGTCTTCGTTCAGAAATCCTCCAGCCGCCGTCGCCTCGATGATCGGCAGGGCGAGCGCGGCCTTCCGCAGCGCCGCGCGCGCCGCCTTCCAGCCCGGGTAAAGGCTGCCGACGACGGCCCAGAAGCGTGGCGAGTGATTCATTTCAGCGAGATGGGCGACCTCGTGCGCGACGACGTAGTCGATCAGCGCCGGCGGCAGATGGATCAGCCGCCAGTGCAGGCGGATGCCGCTGCCTGCGCTGCAACTTCCCCAGCGCGTGCGCGCCGACGACAGTCGAACGGGCGGCACGGCGCATCCCGAACGGAAGCAGTATTCCGCGACCCGCTCGGAAAACCACGGCAACGCGCGCTTTCGCAGCGCCCTTATCATCGCCGCCCGCGGTTCGTGAGCGGGGTCGAGCACGAGTTCCTCGACGCCGTCCGGGCCAGCGCGCCAGCGCGCGCCGCGCCCGCAGGCTTCGAGCCGCACCCGGCAGTGTTCGCCGAGAACGGAAAAGCGCGCGCCATCGACCGGGTCGAAAAGCTGCTCCGCGTGCCGCTCCCGGCGCGCCGCCAGCTTGTCGAGCAACCAGCGACCATTCCCGGCGACGAAGCGCTCGATATCGGTTTCCCGCGCAAGCTGCGGCACGGAGACGCGAACGCCGCGCTCGTCGATTTGCAGCGCGAAGGTCCGCCGCGAGGAACGTCGCAGCAGCACCGGGATATCGCGCTCGCCCAGCCGGATGAGGCGCTGCTCCTCGCTCGTCGCCGAGGACGCCTTGCTGCGCGTCGCCGCTTTCAGACCTTGTCCTGCCATGCGTAGCCCCGCTCGCCGACCGCCACCTTGATCTGCTCCATCGCTTTCGACACGCTCGCGGCCGGCCCCTTGACGCCGAGTTCGAGCGACCGCCGTTGTCGATCGGTCTCCGCCACCGTGGGCAAGCTGAACAGGTTCGTGTCGGGGTAGGCCGCCGTAATCGCCTCCATCAAGTCGATGAGCCCGCCTTCGTAGCCGTCCCGCACCGTGATCGCGCGTTCAACGTAATCCTCCGCGTGATGCAGATGGCGGAAACGCGAGTCGAGCACCGATTCGACCATCGGCCACGCCATCACCGGGAAGCCCGGCACGAAGAAGTGATCGCGGATCGAGAAGCCCGGAACCTGGTTGAACGGGTTCGGGATGATTCCGCTGCCGACCGGGAAGACACCCAATTGCAGCCGGTGCGGCGTGATCTCGTCGCCGAACTTCGCCCGCAGGATCGCTTCGGCCGCCGGATGCAACGCAAGCCTGACGCCGAGCGCCGCGGCGGCGGCCTGCCGCGTCCGGTCGTCGGGTGTCACACCGATGCCGCCGAAGCTGAAGACGACGTCGCCGGCCGCGAAACTCTGCCGCAGGATCTCGACGAGTCCGCCCAATTCGTCGCCAACGTATCTCGCCCACGACAGCTTCATCCCGCGGGCCTGGAGCAGTTCGACGAGTTTCGGAAAATGCTTGTCCGTCCGCCGGCCGGACAGGATTTCGTCGCCGACGATGATCGCGCCGAACGCCACCGCGAGCCCTTACGACGGACTGCCCGGCAGCGGGTCGAGCACGGTGACACCGCTCAGCGCGCGCTTGCGACGCAGGGATTCGAGCATGAAATGGACGAAGGCGAGGCCGCAGAACGCCGGGGCAACGAGATTCACGACCGGGATGTACGCGAGCAGCGCACACCCGCCTCCGAGCAGGAACATCGGCTGGCGCAGCGTGCGCGGGAGCTGGCGCAGTTCCTCGCGGTCGGCGTGCAGCATCAGGGCGTCATACCCGAACGCGCGCTGGTTCAGCCACGCGGTGAGGACGACCGACGCGAGCAGGCCAACCCCCGGGATGAGCCAGAACGGCAGCGACACGATCAGGCCGATGACGAAAAAAATCCCCGCGACCGTCGCGTTCCACGCGCTGCCGAGGTTCGAGCCGCCCTTGCGCCGCTCGATGTCGCCGTAGTCCCGGGCCGCGACGCGCTCCAGCATCAGCGGCAGCGCGAAGACGGCGACGAGCAGCGCGGCGGTCACGTAGATCAGTGGCAGCAGCGCGAGCACGATCGAGAGCTTGACGACGAAAAGCGTCGTCGCTGCCCCCAGCTCGGACGCCATCAGCCAGTCGCGCGCGAACGACCAGCCTTCGATCCAGCCGATCACGGCGGCGACCACCGGGGACCACGCGAAGATCGCGATGATGACCCAGAACACGAGCGCTGCGGCGCTCGGCCACAGCAGATGCAGCAGCACGCCCCGCTGCATGAGACTGCGGATCGCGCGAGCGAAGGCGACGAGGATTTCTCTCATCCGGGCAACCGGTTACCGCATCATTCCGGGCAGCATGCCCTTCATGTTGCGCATCATCTTCTGCATGCCGCCCTTCGAAAACTGCTTCATCATTTTCTGCGTCTGTTCGAACTGATTCAGCAGGCGATTGACCTCCTGAACGGTCACGCCGGCTCCCGCGGCGATGCGCCGCTTGCGGCTCGCCTTCAGGATGTCCGGTTTCGCCCGCTCGATCGCGGTCATCGAATTGATGATCCCTTCGATGCGCCCGATCGCCTTTTCCTCCGCGCCGCCCTGCAACTTGCCGGCCGCCTGCGCGAACTGGGCCGGGAGCTTTTCCACCATCGACGCGAGACCGCCCATCTTGCGCATCTGCGCGATCTGCTCCTTGAAATCGTTCAGGTCGAAGCCCTTGCCGGTCTTGAGCTTCTGTGCCAACGCGCGCGCCTTCTCCTCGTCGACGCCGCGGCGCGCCTCCTCGACCAGGCCGAGAATGTCGCCCATGCCGAGGATCCGGCTCGCCATCCGTTCGGGATGGAATTCCTCGAGGCCCGAGAGCTTCTCGCCGACGCCGGCGAATTTGAGCGGCTTGCCGGTCACGTGGCGCACCGACAGCGCGGCGCCGCCGCGCGCATCGCCGTCGAGCTTGGTCAGCACGACACCGGTCAGCGGCAGCGCCTCGTTGAACGCGCGCGCCGTATTGACCGCGTCCTGGCCGAGCATCGCGTCGACGACGAACAGGGTCTCGACGGGCTTGGCCGCAGCGTGCAGCGCCTTGATCTCGTCCATCATCGCCGCGTCGATCGCGAGGCGGCCGGCGGTGTCGAGCAGGACCACGTCGTAGTAATGACGACGGGCGTGATCGATCGCGGCAAGCGCGATGTCGACCGGCTTCTGGTCCGGCGTCGACGGCAAGAAATCGATGCCCGCCTGCGCCGCGACCGCCTTCAACTGCTCGATCGCCGCCGGACGGTACACGTCGGCCGAGACCGCGAGCACCTTCTTTTTCATCCGCTCATGCAACAACTTGCCGAGCTTGCCGGTGGTCGTCGTCTTGCCTGCGCCCTGGAGACCCGCCATCAGGATCACCGCCGGCGGCTGGGTCGCGAGGTTGAGGCCGGTGTGGGTCCCGCCCATCAGCGCCTTCAGCTCGTCGTGGACGACACCGACGAGGGCCTGCCCCGGCGTGAGCGAGCCGGCGACTTCCTGGCCGACCGCCTTTTCCTTGACCCGCCCGACGAAATCCTTCACGACCGGAAGCGCGACATCCGCCTCGAGCAGCGCGAGGCGGACTTCGCGCATGGCTTCCTGGATGTTGTCTTCGGTGAGCCGCGCCTGCCCGCGGAGGGTTTTTACGACCTTGGACAGGCGCTGGGTGAGATTGTCGAGCATGTTGGCTGGGCCCCTCGGCCTTGGAGTAAACTGCGGAAATCTATGCAGACCATTCTACTTCATCTACTGGCCGCCTCGATGTACGCGGTCCTGGGCATCTCGTTCTGGCGCAGTTATGCGCGGGCACCTGCCCCGGCACCGCGCAAGGGCATGTCGGCGCCCGAGCGCGTGACTCTCCTCGTCGCCATCGTCGCCCACGGCCTGTCGCTGCGCGCAGCCATTTTCCCTGGCGATGCGATGCACTTCGGCTTCGGACCGGCGGTGTCGCTGGTCGTCTGGCTGGCCGTCTGCTTCTACTGGATCGAGACCTTTTACGCGCGCCTCGACGGCCTGCACGCGATGGTCATTCCCGCCGGGCTGATCGGCAGCGCACTGCCGCTGATCTTTCCCGGCGAACATATCCTTCCGAATGCGGGGTCGCCCGCGTTCCGCGCGCACTTCATCATCGCGATGCTGTCGTACAGCCTGTTCACGCTCGCCGCGCTGCACGCAATGCTAATGGCGGTCGCCGAGCGGCAGTTGCACAGCGGCCGTCTCACGCGGACCCTCGCGAACCTGCCGCCGCTGCTGACGATGGAGACCCTCCTGTTCCGGCTGATCGGGATCGCCTTCATCCTCCTGACGCTGACGTTGAGTTCCGGCGTGCTGTTCTCCGAAGAGCTGTTCGGCCAGCCCTTCCGTCTCGACCACAAGACGGTCTTCGCGATCATTTCATGGCTGCTCTTCGGTGCGCTGCTCTTCGGTCGGCGAGTCTGGGGCTGGCGCGGGCGGGTGGCGCTGCGCTGGACCCTCGCCGGCTTCCTGGCGCTCGTGCTCGCCTATGTCGGCAGCCGGTTCGTGATCGAAGTGCTGCTCGGGCGTCCGAACTGAACGCGAGGACAGCATTCCCGCGATTGAGCTTGCATCCGCGCGCAGTGTTACGAAACTTTACAAGCGTCGGCGCCCCATGCAAGACTGGATGCCAGACAGTTAAGAGCGGTAAATGGCAGCAAATCCCCAGACTGCGCTGAGCGGACTCGCGCGAGCGATGATCCAGCACGGCCGGCTTTCCGAAGCCGATGCCGTCGCGTGCACGGCGAACGCACCGGGGGTTCCGAACGGCTTCATCGTCGAGTTGGCGCAACGCAAGCTTATGACCCCTCGCGCGGTCGCATGGTTTGCCGCCGAGACCTTCGGTTATCCGCTGCTCGACATTTCGGCGATCGACCGCGCGGTCATCCCACGCGACGCGATCGACCGCAAGCTGATGGGCAAGCATCAGGTGGTGGCGCTCGGCAAACGTCAGAACCGCCTGACCGTCGCGACCGCCGACCCGTCGAACATGCGGGCGCTCGACGAGATCCGGTTTCAGACCGGTCTTCAGGTGGACCCCGTCATCGTCGAAGCCGATCGGCTCGCGCAGCTGTCCGAATCGCTCGCCGAATCGGCGGAACAGACGCTGAAGGACCTGACGGGCGAAGAATTCGACATGGACCTCCTGCAGCAGGAAGGCCCGTCGGAGGCGCCGACCGAAGACACGCAGGAAGTCGATGACGCCCCGGTCGTCAAGTTCATCCAGAAAGTCCTGATCGACGCGATCAACGAGGGCGCCTCGGACATCCACTTCGAGCCCTACGAAAAGTACTACCGGATCCGTGTGCGCACCGACGGCGTGCTGCGTGAAATCGCGCAGCCTCCGCTGATCCTCAAGGAAAAGATCGCCGCGCGCATCAAGGTGATTTCCCGGCTCGACATCTCGGAGAAGCGCATCCCGCAGGACGGCCGTATGAAGCTCGTTCTGTCGAAGAACAAGTCGATCGACTTCCGCGTGTCGTCCCTGCCCACGCTGCATGGCGAAAAGATCGTCATGCGGATCCTCGACGCGTCGTCCGCAATGCTCGGCGTTGACGCGCTCGGCTACGAGCCCGAGCAGAAGAAGGCGCTGCTCGACGCGATCGAGCGCCCGTACGGGATGGTTCTCGTCACCGGCCCCACCGGTTCCGGCAAGACCGTTTCGCTTTACACCTGTCTCAACATCCTCAACAAGGCCGGCGTCAATATCTCGACAGCCGAGGATCCCGCTGAAATCAACCTGCCGGGCATCAACCAGGTGAACGTCAACGAGAAGGCGGGCCTGACTTTCTCGGCCGCATTGCGCGCGTTCCTACGGCAGGATCCGGACGTCATCATGGTCGGCGAGATCCGCGACCTCGAGACGGCCGAGATTTCGGTCAAGGCGGCGCAAACCGGCCACCTCGTGCTGTCCACGCTGCATACCAACGACGCCCCGACGACGCTCGAGCGGCTAAAGAATATGGGCGTCGCGCCGTTCAATATCGCGTCGTCGGTGATCCTGATCACCGCGCAGCGTCTGGCGCGACGACTGTGCACGTGCAAGCAGCCGGTCGACATTCCGATCGAAGCCCTGCTGCAGGCTGGTTTTTCAGGAGACGACCTCGATGGCAGCTGGCAGCCGTACGGGCCGGGCGGCTGCGATCGCTGCAAGGGCAGCGGCTACAAGGGACGGGTCGGGATCTACCAGGTGATGCCGATCACCGAGGAAATCGCCCACATCATCATGACCAACGGCAACTCGATGGACATCGCCGAGCAGGCAAAGCGGGAAGGCGTGAAGGATTTGCGCCGGTCGGGGCTACTGAAAGTCCGGCAGGGCGTGACATCGCTCGAAGAAGTCCTCGCTTCCACCAACGAATAGGGAACGAACATCCCCCATGGCGACCACAACGCGAGCCGGGCGAACCGCGACCGGCCCGAAGGAAACCCTCTACAGCTGGGAAGGCAAGGACAAGAACGGTCGAACCGTCCGCGGCGAAATGCGCGCGAGCGGCGAGGCGCTGGTGCAGGCGACGCTGCGCCGGCAGGGCGTGCGCGTGTCGAAGGTCAAGAAGCAGAAGATGACCCGCGGTCACAAGATCACCGACAAGGACATCGCGCTCTTCACGCGCCAGCTCGCGACGATGATGAAATCCGGCGTGCCGCTGCTGCAGGCCTTCGACATCGGCATCAAGGGCGCGGGTAATCCGAGTCTCGCGAGGCTCCTCAACGATGTCCGCAACGACGTCGAGACGGGCTCCAACCTGTCGCAGGCGTTCAGCAGGCACCCGGTCTATTTCGACAAGCTGTTCTGCAATCTGGTCGCGGCCGGCGAGCAGGCGGGCATCCTCGACGGCCTGCTCGACCGCATCGCGACGTACAAGGAAAAAGTCCTAGCGATCAAGAGCAAGATCAAGTCGGCGATGTTCTATCCGATCGCGGTCATCGTCGTCGCGGCGATCGTCGTGACGGTGATCATGCTGTTCGTCGTGCCCGAGTTCAAGAACGTGTTCACCAGCTTCGGCGCCGACCTTCCCGCGCCGACCCTGATGGTGATCGCGATATCGGACGCGTTCGTCGCCTACTGGTACATCATCTTCGGCATCCTCGCGGCGATCGTGGTCAGCATCAGCGCGATGTACAAACGTTCGCCGGCGATGCAGATCGCGGTCGACCGGATGGTGCTGCAGTTGCCGGTCGTCGGCGACATCATCCGCAAGGCGACGATCGCGCGCTGGACCCGCACGCTGTCGACGATGTTCGCCGCGGGGGTGCCGCTCGTCGAAGCCCTGGAGTCCGTCGGCGGCGCGTCGGGCAACTACGTGTATCTCACCGCGACGCGCCAGATCCAGACGGAAGTGAGCACGGGCACGAGCCTGACGGTGTCGATGCAGAACTCGAGCGTCTTTCCGAGCATGGTCGTGCAGATGGTGTCGATCGGCGAGGAGTCGGGCCAGCTTGATTCGATGCTGAGCAAGGTCGCGGACTTTTTCGAACAGGAAGTCGACGATGCGGTCGCCGGCCTGTCGACGCTGCTCGAGCCGCTCATCATGGTCTTCCTCGGCACCGTGATTGGCGGGCTCGTCGTCGCGATGTACCTGCCGATCTTCAAGCTCGGCCAGGTCGTCTGAGTCCCTTCCCCCGTCCGGCGCGTTGCCGCGCCCCCGCGCCGGACGCCCTCGGTCGATATCTTTCATGCTCAACCTTCTGAACGACTCCCTGGTCTTCGCCGTGCTCGCAGCCGTCCTCGGCCTGTTCGTCGGCAGTTTCCTGAATGTCGTGATCCACCGCCTGCCCCGGATGATGGAGCGCGAGTGGCACACGCAGGCCGCGGAATTGCACGGAGAGCCGGCGCCCGACGAGGAACCCTTCAACCTCGCAACGCCCCGCTCGCGCTGCCCGCACTGCGGGCATCAGATCGGCGCGCTGGAAAACATCCCGGTCATCAGCTACGTGGCATTGCGCGGGCGCTGCCGCCACTGCAATGCAACGATCGGCCGGCGCTATCCGATCGTCGAACTGCTGACCGCCGTCCTTTCCGGCTACGCGGCGTGGCACTTCGGCTTCGGTCTCGCCGCGGCCGGCGCGTTGCTGTTCCTGTGGGCGATGATCGCCCTCGCCTTCATCGATCTCGACACCCAGCTGCTGCCCGACAGCGTGACGCTCCCGCTGGTATGGATCGGACTCGTCTTCAATCTCGGCGCGACCTACGCGCAATTGCCAGATGCGGTCGTCGGGGCAATTGCCGGATACCTGTCTCTGTGGTCGGTCTACTGGCTGTTCAAGCTCGTGACCGGCAAGGAAGGCATGGGCTACGGCGATTTCAAGCTGCTTGCGGCGATCGGCGCGTGGCTCGGGTGGCAGATGCTGCCGCTGACGATCCTGTTCTCGTCGCTCGTCGGCGCGGTCACGGGCGTCGGCCTGATCGTCGTCAAGCGCCATGGACGCAACGTCCCGATACCGTTCGGCCCCTACCTCGCCGCTGCGGGCGTGATCGCACTGTTCTGGGGCGACTCGCTGACCACCCTCTACCTCGGCCGACTGTAAGCAAGGGCGCTTGAAAACACGGGCGCGCCGCCATATGCGGGATCGACGCGGACCGCTCCAAGCTCCGTCCGCGCTGACTTCTCGCTCATGCTGCGTTGCGCTAGACTTACGCGCTTGCTTTCCGGAGGTTGCCATGCCCATTTACGAATATCGTTGCGACAGCTGCGGGTTCCAGAAGGAACACATGCAGAAGATGAGCGACGCGCCGCTTAGCGTTTGCCCCGCGTGCAGCAAGGACTCTTACACGAAGATGGTCTCCGCAGCGGGCTTCCAGCTGAAAGGGACCGGGTGGTACGCGACGGACTTCAAGGGCGGTAGCGTCTCCGCGTCGAGTGCGAGCAAACCGGCCGAGAGCGCGGCCGCGGCGGCCGGATGCGCCGGCGGTTGCGCCTGCCATTCCGGCTGAGTGACGGCGGGGCCGTGAAGAAATATTTAATCACCGGATTACTGATCTGGATTCCGCTGTCCATCACCTTCATGGTCCTGGCGTGGATCGTCGGCAGCCTCGACCAGATCATCGAGTGGCTGCCGAACGGCCTTCAGCCGCGTCACGCGATCGGATTCAACATTCCCGGCGCGGGCCTTCTGGTCGGCGTGCTGATCGTGTTCACGACCGGGCTGATCGCGGCGAACGTGATCGGCCAGAAGCTCGTGCGTTACTGGGAAGCCCTGCTCGCCCGCATCCCGGTCGTGAAATCGCTCTACTACGGCGTCAAGCAGGTTTCCGATACCCTCTTTTCCAGCACTGGCCAAGCGTTCCGCAAGGCGCTGCTGGTGCAGTATCCGCGTCACGGTTCGTGGACCATCGCCTTCCTGACCGGCACACCGGGCGGGGATGCGGCTCACCACCTCCGGGGCGAGCACGTCAGCGTGTACGTGCCGACGACGCCGAACCCGACCTCCGGCTTTTTCCTGATGATGCCGAAAGATGAGGTGATCGAACTCGACATGAGTGTCGACGAAGCCCTCAAGTACATCATTTCGATGGGTGTCGTGGCGCCACCGGCACGCGCCGCCCAGCCCCGCTCCGCTCTGCTGACTGAGTAACCGCGCGGCCCGAACGGCCGCGCTTTCGTTCCGGAACCCGAACCCATGCGAACCCATTATTGCGGTCAAGTCACCGCCGCCGACCTCGACCAGACCGTCACCCTGTGCGGCTGGGTACACCGTCGCCGCGATCACGGCGGCGTCATCTTCATCGACCTGCGCGACCGCGAAGGCCTCGTCCAGGTCGTTTGCGACCCGGACCGCGCCGAGACTTTCCGCACTGCCGAATCGATTCGCAACGAATTCGTCGTCGAACTCACCGGAAAGGTGCGTCGGCGCCCGGCCGGCACCGAGAACGCGAACCTCGTGTCCGGCGAGATCGAAGTGCTGTGCCACACCCTACAAGTGCTCAACGCGTCGGCGACGCCACCGTTCCAGCTCGACGAGGACAGCCTCTCCGAGAACGTGCGCCTGACGCACCGCGTGATCGACCTGCGCCGGCCGCAGATGCAGAAGAACCTGATGCTGCGTTACAAGGTCGCGATGGCGTTCCGCCGCTTCCTCGATGGGCAGGGTTTCATCGACGTCGAGACGCCGATGCTGACGAAGAGCACGCCGGAAGGCGCGCGCGACTACCTCGTGCCGTCGCGCGTGCACCCCGGACAGTTCTTCGCGCTGCCGCAATCGCCGCAGCTCTTCAAGCAGTTGCTGATGGTCGCCGGCTTCGACCGCTACTACCAGATCACGAAATGCTTCCGTGACGAAGACCTGCGCGCCGATCGCCAGCCCGAGTTCACCCAAGTCGATATCGAGACTTCGTTCCTCGACGAGACCGAGATCACCGCGATCATGGAAGACATGATCCGCTTCGTGTTCAAGGAAGCACTCGCGGTCGAGTTGCCGAACCCGTTCCCGCGCATGACCTTCGCCGAGGCGATGCGCCGCTTCGGGTCGGACAAGCCGGACCTGCGCGTCACGCTCGAGCTGACCGAAGTCACCGACGCGGTTCAGGACGTCGCGTTCAAGGTGTTCAGCGGCCCCGCGACGAGCGGCGGTCGTGTCGCGGCGTTGCGCGTGCCCGGCGGCGCCCAGCTCACCCGCGGCGAGATCGACGAGTACACGAAGTTCGTCGGCATCTACGGCGCGAAGGGCCTCGCGTACATCAAGGTCAATGACGTCACGAAACCGAACGAGGAAGGCCTGCAGTCGCCGATCGTCAAGAACCTGCACGAGCAGGCGTTGCGCACGATCCTCGAGCGCACCGGCGCCGAGAGCGGCGACCTGATCTTCTTCGGCGCCGACAAGACCAAGATCGTCAATGACGCACTCGGCGCGCTGCGCACGAAGCTCGGCCATGAAAAGGGCTACGTCACCGGCGACGCGTGGAAGCCGCTGTGGGTCGTCGATTTCCCGATGTTCGAATACGACGAGGACGACAAGCGCTGGGTCGCGTGCCACCATCCATTCACGAGCCCGAAGGACGAGCACGTCGAACTGCTCGAGTCGAACCCCGGCGAGTGCCTCGCGAAGGCGTACGACCTCGCGCTCAACGGCTGGGAGATCGGAGGAGGGTCGGTGCGTATCCATCGCGCGGACATCCAGTCGAAAGTGTTCGAGGCGCTTGCGATCCGCCCTGAAGAGCAGCGGCTCAAGTTCGGCTTCCTGCTCGACGCGCTGAAGTTCGGCGCGCCACCGCATGGCGGCCTCGCGTTCGGCCTCGATCGCGTCGTCACGCTGATGACCGGGGCCGAATCGATCCGCGACGTCATCGCGTTCCCGAAAACGCAGCGCGCGCAGTGCCTGCTGACCGACGCGCCGGGCGAAGTCGACGAGAAGCAGTTGCGCGAACTGCACATCCGTCTGCGCCAGAAAGTCGAAACGCAGGTCGAGGTCGCCAAAACCTGACAGCGACGAGTTCGCACCGAAGGCGGATGCGTGTCATCCGCCTTTTTTTCGCCCGTCGCGCACGGATTGCGCCGTCCGAGCCTTCAGCAACGGGCGGCCGATGCCGTAAGCTCTCGCACAGCCTTCGCTTCTCACCCGACCGCGCGCCTCGCCATGGCAGATCTCGACCGCCTCAGCCTCCTCATCATCGAAGCCAACCAGGGCATGCGCGGCCAGTTGCGCTCGATGATTAACAACATCGGCATCAACAACGTGCAGTTCGCCCCTTCGGCGGGCGTGGCGATCGGCCGGCTGCGCGAACGGCGCTTCGACATCATCCTGTGCGAGTACAATCTCGGCGAAGGGCAGGACGGCCAGCACCTGCTGGAGGATCTGCGCACGAAGGAAATCATTCCGCTCGACACGCTGTTCATCATGATCACCGGCGAGCGCAGTTACGAACGCGTCGTCGGCGCGGCGGAACTCGCGCCGAACGATTACATCCTCAAGCCGCTGACACCCGACACGCTCCAGTTCCGGCTCGCACGGGCGCTCGAGAAGCGCGACATCTTCCGTCCCGTTTATCGACTCATCGAGAAAGGCGACGCGCACGAGGCGATCGACGCGTGCATCAGCGGACGGGACGCACAGTCGCGCTACGCCATCGATTTCATGCGACTCGAGGCGGAACTGCAGATGGCGCTGGGGCATACCGCGGTCGCCGAGGAGATCTACCGCGAAATCCTCGAGAGCAAAACCATCCCGTGGGCACGGCTCGGGCTCGCGAAAACGCTGTTCGCGCGCAAGGAGTACGCCGAAGCGGAAGAACTCCTCGCCGCACTGGTCGGCGAAAACGCGCGCTACATCGACGCCTACGACTGGCTCGCGCGCGTCCGCGAAGAGGGCGGCCGCATCGACGAGGCCCGCGACACGCTCGCCGCCGCCGTCACGCTGTCGCCGCACCGAATCGGGCGTCTGCGCCATCTCGGCAACGTCCTGCTTGCCGTCGGCGACCATCCGGCGGCCGAGCGCACGCTCGCCGAGGTCGTGCGCAAGGGCAAGTACTCCGATTTCCGCGACCCGGAAGACCATGTCCGCCTCGTCCGGGCGCAGCTCGGACAAGGGCGGGTCGGCGAAGCCGAAGCGACGATCCGCGACCTGGAGCGCTCGATGGACGGCCTGCCCGCAACGACCTTGTGCAGCGCGCTGTCGAAGGCGCTCTATTTCAACCAGGTCGGCTCTCCCGATCAGGCACAGGCCGCGCTCCAGTCGGGGATCGGTGCCGATGCCGATGTCACGAGCCTGTCCGTCGACATGAAACAGGAGCTCGCGAAAGCCTGCCTCGACAACCATCTCGAGGCCGAAGGCAGCCTGCTCGTGATGGACATCCTGCGCAATTCGGCCGATGAGCGCACGGTCGAAACGACGCGGGCGCTTCTGCGCGCGCGAGGGCGGGAAGAACTGTCCGACGAACTCGAGCAGCGGGTACACGGCGAGGTGAAGAGCCTCATCGCCGCCGGCGCCGACAAGGTCCGGAGCGGGGATTACGACGGCGCGGTGCAGGAGATGATGAGCGCCGTGCAAAAGATGCCGGGGAACCCGCACGTCCTCTTCAACGCCGCGCTCGCGCTGCTGCGGCACATCGAGAACCGCGGCTGGAACGAACGTCTGGCGGCCCAGGCGCGCGGGATGATCGGGCGCACGCGCAAGCTCGATCCCGCGAACCCGCGGCTCGAAGCGATCACCGATTTCATGCACCAGCTGTCGAAGAAATACGGCGCACGCCCAGTCGCCTGAGCGTCGCCGGCCGCTCCTGCATCGCGGCCCGCAGAAGCCGCATCCTCGTTCCGGGAGAATCCAACGTGCGCCCCCTCGCGCTGCGACTCGTCTTTTTCCTCGCCTTCGCGCTCGCGTCGCTTCCCGGTTGCGGCCGCGACGCGAGCCCCCGTTCCGGCACCGCGGACCTGCCGCCCGAAGCGATCGCGACGCTGGAACGAATCCAGGCCGGCGGACCTTTCCTGTTCAGGAAGGATGGCACGACCTTCCAGAACCGCGAACGGCTGCTGCCGCCGAAGCCTCGCGGCTATTATCGGGAATACACTGTGCCCACGCCCGGATCGCGCGACCGCGGCGCCCGGCGGCTCGTCACAGGCGGTGATCCGCCGGTCGTCTTCTACTACACGGAAGACCATTACCGCAGCTTCCGTCGCATCGAGACGCAGCCATGACCGACGACAAAAAACTCGCTCACCTGCTCCGGCAGCCGCGGCGGGCCGGGCTCTATCGCCTGACGCGCCCGCTTGCGAATGCCCTCGCACCGGCGGCGCAGGCCGCCGGCTTTCCGATCCTCGGGTGCGATCTCTCCTCCTGCGCCGACAAGGCGGACTTTCTCGACCGCATCGCCGCAGCGCTCCGCTTTCCTGAGTGGTTCGGGCACAACTGGGACGCGCTCACCGACTGCCTCGGCGACCTGGGCTGGCTGCCGGCCGATGGTTACGTGATCGTGCTGGCAAACGCCGATCCCTTCAGGGCCTCCGCCGAAGCGGCCTTCGACACCGCGCTCGAAATCTTCGACGAGGCGGCGCAGGACTGGGCGAACGAAGGCGTGCCGATGTGGATCTTCGTCGACACCGGCGCGCGCGCGGCGCGGCTGCGTGAGCTCCCATGACATCGCCACTCCGCTTCAAGCAGCCCGTCTCGGTCCTCGTCGTCGTGCACACGCCTGCGCTGCAGATCCTGCTGCTCGAGCGCGTTTCCCCGCCCGGCTTCTGGCAATCGGTGACCGGCAGCCTCGAACCGGGCGAGACGCCGGCGCAGGCGGCGCTGCGCGAAGTTGCCGAGGAAACGGGCGTCGTTGCCGCTCCCCGGCAACTGGACGACTGGCAACGCTGCAACCGTTTCGAGATCCGCCCGGAGTGGCGCCACCGCTACGACCCGGCAGTCACGCACAACGTCGAACACGTGTTCAGCCTGCAGGTGGCCGACGGTCAGGCGACACGGCTGGCCGAGGACGAACACCGCGCGCTGCTATGGCTGCCGCTCGACCAAGCGGCGGAGAAGGTCTTCTCCTGGACGAATCGCGCCGCGATCTTGCAGTTGCAAGCCCGGCTTTCGGGTCAACGTCCGACCGCGGACCGCGCCGTTCAATCCCGCGAGGATTCGCCCGACGTAGCGGCCGACGCCACGCCGAGCAGCGACTTCAGGCAGTCCGGGCAATAACATCCCGCGGCCTTGTCCGGAAGCGACGAGACCGCCGGGAGCGTCGCACACCAGCACTCCGACCACCCGGCCTGCAGTCCGCACTGAAACCCGCGCCGCAACGCGAACAGAGGTTCGGCGCCGGCATGGCTGGCGTTGTCGTTCATGAAACCATCTCCTGTGGGGCCCCTGGACTTTACGTCGGCAGCGGCGGAAAGCCGGGTTGAAATGCCGTCGCTCGAACCTATATTGGTTGTGTGAGTAGTCCAGGACCTGCCAACACAAGGAGATAGCGATGGCCAATCTGATTCGTCGTGACCCGTTCGATGACCTGTTGCGCGGCTTCTTCGTCCGTCCGGTGGACTTCGGCAGCGGAGAAGTCAGCGAGGCGCCGCAGATGCGCGTCGACGTCAAGGAAGCGAACGACGCCTATCAAGTCCATGCCGAGCTGCCCGGGATCAAGAAGGAAGACATCCACGTGCACATCGACGGACCGGTGGTTTCGATCACCGCCGAGCGCAAGCAGGAGAAGGAAGTCAAGGAAGGCGAGCGCGTGCTGCGCACCGAGCGTTACTTCGGCAAGGTGTCCCGCAGCTTCCAGCTCGGGCAGGAAGTCGACGAAGCCCAATCGTCGGCGAAGTTCAACGACGGCGTGCTGGAACTGAGACTGCCGAAGAAGGCGCAGGCACAGGCGAAGCGACTGACGATCGACTAATGCCGGGTCGGCGGGGCGCAGTCCGCTCCGCCGCACGCTTTTGCGGGCCGGATCGCGGCCCGTATCTTTTTCCGGCGCTTCAGCTTTGCAGGATCACTCTTTAGAATGGCGCGACTCCGTCATCAGGAACCCGCCATGTCACGCCCTGCCGCCACCGACCTCATCACCCCCGCCCGCAAGGCCGAGATCCTGGCCGAGGCGCTGCCGTACATCAAACGCTTCTTCGACAAGACGGTTGTCATCAAATACGGCGGCAACGCGATGACCGATCCGCACCTCAAGGACTGCTTCGCGCGCGATGTCGTGCTGCTGAAGCTCGTCGGTCTCAATCCGGTCGTCGTACACGGCGGTGGCCCCCAGATCGAAACCCTGCTCGCCCGCGTCGGCAAGAAAGGCGAGTTCGTCCAGGGCATGCGCGTGACCGACGCGGAGACGATGGAAGTCGTCGAAATGGTGCTCGGCGGCCAAGTGAACAAGGAAATCGTCAATCTCATCAACCAACACGGCGGCAAGGCCGTGGGGCTGACCGGCAAGGATGCGAGCTTCATCCGCGCGAAGAAGCTGCTGATGCAGAAGGAAGACGCGGCGCCCGGCGATGTCGTCGATGTGGGTCTCGTCGGCGAGATTACCAAGATCGACCCGAGCCTGATCGCGTTCCTCGACCAGGGCGATTTCATTCCCGTCATCGCCCCGATCGGCGTCGGCGAAGAAGGCGAAACCTACAACATCAACGCGGACGTCGTCGCCGGCAAGCTCGCGGAAATCCTGAAGGCGGAGAAGCTCGTGCTGCTGACGAATACGCCGGGCGTGCTGGACAAGGCCGGCAACCTGCTGACCGGCCTGACGCCGCGGCAAATCGACGATCTCGTCGCGGACGGTACCTTGTCAGGCGGCATGCTGCCGAAGATCAGCTCGGCGCTCGACGCGGCACGGAACGGCGTGAAGTCGGTGCATATCATCGACGGCAGGGTCGAACACGCGTTGCTGCTGGAAATCCTCACCGATCACGGGGTGGGGACGATGATCAAGAGCAAGTGAAATAGGACCGGTCGGAACAATAACTTGCGGAAGCGGCGCGAACGGTCAGGTAAATTGATTCCCTCATGCGCACACTGCTAATCGTCGTCGCAGCACTGATCGCATACGGTTCGCTCTATCCATTCTCGTTCGACACGCGGGAAGGGAACCTACACGAACTCGCAGCGTTGTTCCGCACGGCCTCGCTTTCGAACTCGCGCGGCGACATTGTCGGGAACGTCCTTCTCTTTGTGCCGTACGGTTTTTTCGCCGCGCTCTCGTCCGGGCGCGAAGGGGCGCGGCCGCGGATCGCATTCTTGCCGATCGCATTCGGTCTCATGCTCGCGCCCGCCCTACAAGTCATGCAGATCTGGATCCCCGGACGCGTGCCGGCACTCGGTGACGCTGTACTTAACGGTTTCGGCCTGCTGCTCGGTTATCTCGTGGGGATCGTCTCTCGTGGGCGACTGCAGACGGGCGCCGCAGGGAGTACTTCCACGGTGCTCGTACCGCTAGGCCTGATGCTGTTATGGGTCGCGTATCGTTGGTTTCCGCTGGTGCCGACGCTCGACTTCCAGAACATGCGCGGCGCGTTGAAGCCGCTGCTGGTCCATCCACGGGTCAACGTTGCCGCCGTTCTGCTCAACGCGGTCGCCTGGCTTCCGTTTTTCAAACTATTCGATTTCACCCCGCTCAAGGACCTGCCACGTCTCTGGCTTGCTGCTGGCGCGGTCGCGATCACGCTGATGCAGATTCTCTTCGTAGGGGGACGCATTTCTGTCGCGAATGTCCTCGGGGTTTCGCTCGCGATCGCGGCCCTACCGCTTCTCAGACACCCACGTGCGTTACCACTGGCGTGCGCCGCGCTCCTCGTAAGCCTGCTAGCAGCGGGTCTGCAACCTTTCGGAATCGCCGCTGCACCCAATGACTTCCGCTGGCTGCCGTTTAGCGGGTTTCTCGAGGGCAACATGGAAGGCAACGCCCACAACCTCGTCGAGAAACTCTATCTCTACGGCTCCGCCATATTTCTGCTTTGGCGCAACGGCACGACGATTACAGGGGCCTCGCTGGCGGTTGCCCTGTTGCTTGCCCTGGTCGAAGGAAGTCAGATCATGTTGGTCGGCCGGACACCCGAAACGACGGATCCGCTACTCGCATTGCTGATTGGCTACGCTATTTCCCGAACGTCATCCAAAGGGCGCGCGGGCCAAGACAGAAGGCATTCCGGATCGGTGCGACGAAACGCACGCGTAGCAGTCTGAGCCCGAATCCCGGTGTCTACATCCGAACGTTAGCGCACAGAGCGACAGCTCCTCACTCGCCGTGCCAGAGGGTAGCGCGCGACGCGAAACGGTCAGTGAAGACAAGCCGCAGAACGTCGTCGCTGATAGCAGTCGATAGACTCCCGGACACATCTCGCAACGCTCTGCCTCCTCGTGTCATATGCCGATCCCCGCACTGCGCTTATGATGACGGAAGCGGCCGCCGAGCACGACATGATGACGCGGCGCCTATGGAAAGACAAGGAGACTTGACGGGTGAAGGTGTTGCTCACGTTCGACGTCGAGGTCTGGTGCAATAGCTGGGCCACGCTCGAGCAGGATTTCCCTTCCAGCTTCGACCGCTACGTTTACGGACGGACGACAAAAGGGGATTTCGCGCTCCCGAAGACGCTTGAGGTGCTCGACCGGAACGGCCTGAAAGGCGTGTTCTTCGTCGAGCCGCTCTTCGCCGCCCGTTTCGGTATTGAGCCGCTCGCGACAATCGTCGAACTGATCCGCGAGGCCGGCCAAGAGGTGCAGCTTCATCTGCACCCCGAATGGACCGACGAGGCACGCGTCCCGCTGCTGCCAAACGTGACGCATAAGCGCCAACACCTGTCGTACTACAGCGGCGAGGAACAGGCAGCGTTGATCGCACACGGCATCCGCCTGCTCGTTGAAGCCGGCGCCCCCGCGCCGGTCGCGTTCCGGTCAGGCAGTTTCGCGTGCAATGACGATACGTTTACCGCAGTCGCCGCGAACGGTCTGCGTTTCGACAGCAGCGTAAACGCCGCACTAGGGGTGTCGACTCCGGCATCGTCGCTCGACCCTGCCGCCGGGCATTGCGAGCCGTTTGATTTCAACGGTCTCGGTATGTACCCGATGACACTGCTGCGGGACGGATTCGGGCGGTTACGCCACGCGCAAATCGGCGCTTGCGGGGCATCCGAGCTGATGACAGCCCTCGACGTCGCTTGCGAAGGTACTTGGCCGGCTTTCGTCCTGCTGTCGCACAATTTCGAGCTGATGATCCCGGACAAGCTCGCCCCCGATCCAATCGTCGTGAAGCGCTTCGAGCGCCTATGCCGTCACCTTGACGACAATAGGGCATCGATGCCGACCACCGGCTTCGCACAACTACCGCCTCTCTCGGCGCCGCGCGGCCTCCCCCTTCCCGCGGTCGGCCGGCTCCCGACCGCTCTCCGCTATTTCGAGCAGGCGCTGCGCCGACTCCATTGATGAAACTCAACGACTGGCATCCCTACCGGCACGAGCTGAAGTACCGGCTCGGAGAGTTGACGCTTGCCCGAAGTCACCTTGACGTTTTGCGCAGGGTCTATACGCTAAACGACATCCGCGACTTCGTAGGCGATCCCGCGCTGCCCGCACTCCCGGCGGGCCTCGACGGCTATCTGCTCGCAAACATTCCGCGGCCTGGCGTAAGCGGGGCGATCGAAAGCGCCGGGTCGCTGATGAGTTACTGCCTCAAGTCGTACCAGCGCTGCTACATCGACATGCAAGGTGACTTCGCAGCGTACCTTTCGAAGTTCTCCGGCAAATCGCGCTCGGGGATCAACCGGAAGGTGCGCAAGTTCGCGGAGCATGCTGGAAAACTCGATTTCCGCAGCTACCGGACGCCGGACGAAATCGTGATCTTTCTCGATGTCGCCCGCAGCGTTTCGGCCGCGAGCTACCAAGAGCGCTTGCTCGACTGCGGCCTGCCAACCAACCAGACATTCATCGATCGAGCTCTCGACGCGGCGCAGCACGACGAAGTCAGGGCATTCCTGCTATTCGCCAACGAGCACCCCGTGTCGTATCTGTACTGCCCCGTGCACGACGGCGTGCTGGAGTACGCATTCCTCGGCTTCCTGCCCGATTTCGCCGGCCTCTCGCCGGGCACCGTGCTGCAGTGGCTCGCGCTCGAGCAGCTTTTCGCCGAGCAGCGTTTCACCGCGTTCGACTTCACCGAAGGCGAGTCGGAGCACAAGCTGTTCTTCAGCACCCATCAGACACCGTGCAGCCAGCAACTGCTCCTGCGCCCGTCCTTGCGTACCCACGTGAGCGCACGGCTCCACCGAGGGATAGATTCGACTTCGCGGCTGATTGGCGAAGGACTCGACCGCTACGGGTTGAAAAGCCGCGTGAAGAAGTGGCTGAGGCAGAGGGCCTGATTGCTACAGGCACAGGTCGAACGCCGCGAAGCCCTCTGGTCGGCGCCAACGTAGCACGACACAGTTCAGCAGTACGACGAGATCGATTCGCCCGATCAGCCGCATACCGCCTTTCTCCATCCCGCGCTGTGAAGCGAGGTTGTCCGGGCTCGTCTCCGCGATCATTCGCTCGAATCCCGCCTGCCCCGCGACCCACGCGCGCACGTCGAGCGACCGTCCCTGACAGCCGCGCCCACGATAGTCGTCGACGGTGAAAGCGTGCCCGACGAGCGCGGCCGTGCGCGGCAAGCCGAGCAGCTTCACGGTTCGGTTGCGCTTGAACACGAACGCATGGTGGACGATCCGTCCGTCATTAGTGAAAACGACGCCGAGGACACGATCCTTGCGTACGTCGTCGAGATAGTCAGCGTTTTCGCGGTTCATCGCCACAAGCGCGCCGCATAACGGCTGATGCAGCGCCAGATTCTCGTGCGTAAGGATAAGCGCCTGCTCGCCGTCGCCGAGCGACGGAAAAGGCGCGTTGTCGCATAACCGCTCATAGAGCAGATGTGTGCGCGAACGGACCAAGAGGCGCGCGCCACGGCGCAGCGTCGCCAGGACGCGGGTCTGCGTCACCGATTCGACGAGACGGCGCATCGCTGTGAACGGGTGAGGTGGTCCGCGCGTGTTCGCGCCCGACGGTGGTCAAGCGAGGCGCCGAAAGGGAAAGCCTCTGCGACCCGCGCCCCGGCCTTGGCTCCAACTGCGCCCCTCATCGACACTTCTGGGCGAACCGATCGAAGCGGGCAACGGCATTAAGCGTCGCGTCCGCGACGGAGTTGCGCGCCGTCGCGCTGGAAAACGTGTGGTCGGCGTCGAAGTGCATCGTTCCGATGCAGCGCTCGCCTTCCATCAGTCGCTTCCACGCCGCCGACTCGGCGAGCACACCTTCGAATTCGCGCGCGACGTAGTCGCGGCGGCTCAGAAACACCGCGAACGGAAGGTCTGACGCGTCGAGCCTCGCAGCCATCCGCCCGGGTATGCTCGAATCCGTAGCGTCGGGGCCGCCCCCGCCCTTCGACGCCGCGCGGATGGCGCCCGCGACGCCGCCAACCGAGGCTCCGAGTGCGACCCGCCCTGAGACGAGCTTCTTCCAGAACGCGGGGTCCGTCAGACGTCGCAGGTAGTAATGCTTGAGATAGGTCTTCGCGACACCTGCTTCGGTCTTGACCCACGGGTTCAGCAGCACGAGTCCCGCGACACGCTCGTCGGTCGGCGCATAAAAGCACGCGACGCTGGCGCCGTCGCACAAGCCCCACAGCACGACTTGCCGCAGGCCCGGCTGCCGCGCAAAAAACGCGTCCAGAGCCGCCCGCACATCCGTGTCCACCGCCTCAAAGGAATGCTGCTCGCCGCTTCCGTCTCCCATCCCGCGGTAGTCGAAGCGCATGCACGCGATACCGTTCATCGCGAGATGCCGTGACAGCAGCACGAACTGCCGATGGCTTCCGACACGATACTGCGGCCCCCCGACGATCACGAGCACGCCGAGCGACGGCTGGCCGATTTCCGGGGCCGAGACGATGCCTAGGAGCTCGTCGCCCTGGCAGTCGAAGAGGAAGGCCGAGTCGACAACGTTCATTTGACGAAGCGATCCAGGATCGCCGCCGAGCGCTCAATCAGCAGCGGCGCAAGCTCGATTTCCTGCGTCTGCCAGAACGGCGGACCGGCAATCGCTTCGGCCGTTACCGGCGTCCCGTCGGCGGACCAGCGGGAGACGCTCGCCTGCAGCGCCGGCGAAACGTCC
The DNA here is from genome assembly GCF_036675785.1 of Aromatoleum sp. NCBI lineage: Bacteria > Pseudomonadati > Pseudomonadota > Betaproteobacteria > Rhodocyclales > Rhodocyclaceae > Aromatoleum > Aromatoleum sp. The sequence goes on along the minus strand of NZ_JAKFEF010000022.1, from coordinate 102,565 downwards.
GTCCTTTCGCCGCTGCCGACCTCGAGCAGGGCGACCGGCGACGGGTACGACGCGGGCAGTCGCAGCGCCGCCATGTCGAGGCCCGACGCGAGCGGCGGCGACAGGCGGTAGCCGGCGACTTCGACACCGCGCCCGGCGTTTAGCTCGTCCCGGATCTTCGCCATGACCGCCTTCGCATCGGACTCGGCGAGCATCTCGCTCGCAGCCTTGAGCCGCAGGAACTGCGTGAGGTGCTGCTTACCGTTCGCCACCGGCTGCCACACGAGCAGCGGCGGGCGCGCATCGCCCCGGGCAATCCAGTCGGCCGCGAGCAGCGAACCGCCCCGCATCGACCAGAGCGCGACCGGGGCGTCGATATGGCGGCGCAGCCAATCCCAGCCGAGCCCGACATCGGCGATCCATCCGTCCCATGTGGCGTCACCGAAGTCGCCCGCGCTGTCGCCGCAGCCGTGGCAATCGACCTGCAGGACCAGCCATCCTCGCTCGGCGAAGTCGCGCGCAGCGAGCGCCACCATGCGGCGGGACTTGTTCAACTCCTCCGCGAACGGGTGCAGGTAGAGCAGCCCACCGACCGGGTCGCCGTCCGGACGCGTGACGAGGCAGAAACGTTTGCCTGCGGGGCCGTCGAGGAAGAAGGCTTCGCGGCGCACGGGGCGTGCAGTCAGGAGAGCTTGCCGGAAACGAAGTTGACGAGCGAGCCGACCGTCGCGAACGCGGATCCGTCGATTTCGTCGTCCTCCACGACGAACCCGAACCGCTCCTCGAGCATGTTGATGACCCCGACGACCGCCATCGAGTCGAGTTCGGGCACGGCACCGAGCAACGGCGTATCGAGGTCGAATTCCAAGGCACGTCCGTTGAGGCTCAAGACCTCGTCGACGACGGCGAGCACTTCTTGTTTGATATCCAAGGACAACTCCTGAAGCTTTAGGGCGAACAGTGGTCGAACGAGGCGCCCCAATTGCGCATTGCTATTATATGCCGCCAAAGCGGCACGCTCATGACACAATCGGACCATACGGCTCCGGAAAGCCGACAACAATAACCGAACGTCCCGAGGCAACGTTCAATGGCCCTGCAGAGAATCGCCCGAAATTTTACGCAGCTCGGCTGGATCGAGGCGATCCATTATTTCGTCGCGCGCACGGTCTCGAGGATCAGCGGCCGACGTGTCCGGATCGTTCGCTACCACCTTGTCGCCCAGCCGGTCCCGATCGATGCGGCAGCGGCATGCCGCCCTTCGGCAAAGAATCCTGTCGAGTTCGCCGACGCCGACGCCCCGATCGTCGCCGAGTTTCCGCGGCCGCCGGCTGTCATCGCGAAGCGCTTCGCCGACGGCGGCCAGTGTCTCGTCGCCCGCGCGGGCGAGCGGTTCGCTGGCTTTCTGTGGCTCGCACGTGGCCATTACGACGAAGACATGGTGCGCTGCCGTTACGCGCTCGCCGTTCCGGAAGCGAGTGCGTGGGACTATGACGTCTATGTCGCGCCGGAGTTTCGGGTGGGCCGGACGTTCGCGCGGCTATGGGACACCGCCAACGAGCACCTGCGGGCGGACGGCGTGCTATGGAGCTTTTCGCGCATCGAATCGGTCAACCCGCAGTCGCTGAACGCCCATCGCCGGTTGGGCGTCCGCAAGCTCTTCAGCGTGACCTTCGTCCGCGTCGGCCCGCTGCAGCTCACCGTCGCCGGCATTGCGCCGTATCTTCACCTTTCGCTTTCCGAACGCTCCCGCCCGACGCTGCACCTGAAGCCGCCGCGAGGAGGCATGCCAACAAAATCTGTTGCAACAATGAAATGACATTTCCGCTACGGTAAACGCAATTCGACCGCAGCGGATTTTGCCGGCCGCAGCTTCCCCATTTCGCTTTTTTTACGATCCGTAACACCATGAACGCGACGATACTCTTGCATCAATTAATCCTCGCCTCGGCCGAGCGAGCCCCCGAGACCGCGGCGATTACCGCGGGCGCAGAGACATCGACCTACGCCGCGCTCGCCGGCGACGTTGCGGCTTTTGCGGCCGGTCTGCGGGGGCTCGGCCTCGACCGGGGAGAGCGCGTCGGCATCTACCTCGACAAGCGCGCCGAAACCGTCACGTCATTCTTCGGCGCGACGGCCGCCGGCGGCGTGTTCGTGCCGGTCAACCCGATCCTCAAAGCGGAACAGGTCGCCTACATCCTCCAGGACTGCAACGTTCGCGTGCTCGTGACGAGTCCGGAGCGGCTCGCCGCCATCGGCGACGCGCTCTGCGCGTGCCACGACCTGCGTCACGTGGTGCTGACCGGCCGCCCTTCGGAACGGCCGACGGTGTCGGGCGCGACGGTGCATTGCTGGAACGATCTCCTCGACGCCCCGCCGGCGCCCGGTCACCGCGTCATCGACGTCGACATGGCGGCGATCCTCTACACCTCGGGCAGCACCGGCCGGCCGAAAGGCGTCGTGCTGTCCCACCGCAACATGGTCACGGGCGCGAAGAGCGTCGCGCAGTATCTCGAAAACCGGCCCGGCGACACGCTGCTCGCGGCGCTGCCGCTGTCGTTCGACGCCGGGTTCTCGCAACTTTCGACCGCGTTTCACGCCGGCGCCCGGGTCGTGCTGCTGAATTACCTGATGCCGCGCGACGTGCTGAAGGCGATGGAACGCGAGAAGGTCACCGGCCTGACCGCGGTGCCGCCGTTGTGGATCCAGCTTTCGCAACTGCAGTGGCCCGAGTCGGTCGGCGAGCACCTGCGCTATTTTGCCAATACCGGCGGACGCATGCCGCTGGAAACGCTCACCCGGCTGCGCTCGCTCGTCCCCACGACGAAGCCGTTCCTGATGTACGGCCTTACCGAAGCCTTTCGTGCGACCTACCTTCCTCCCGAGGAAGTCGATCGCCGGCCCGATTCGATCGGGAAGGCGATTCCGAACGCGGACGTGCTCGTCCTGCGCGACGACGGCACCGAATGCGCCCCGAACGAGCCGGGCGAGCTGGTGCAGCGCGGCGCGCTCGTCGGCATGGGCTACTGGAACGACCCGGAAAAGACCGCCGAACGCTACAAGCCGCTGCCCGCGGCGCTCCGCAGCCGCGAAGGCGGCCTCGTGATTCCCGAACTCGCGGTGTTCTCGGGCGACAACGTACGACGTGACGAGGACGGCTTCCTGTACTTCATCAGCCGGCGCGACGAGATGATGAAGACCTCCGGCTACCGCGTGAGCCCGACGGAGGTCGAAGAGATTTTGTACGCGACCCGGCTGGTCGGCGAATGCGCCGCGTTCGGCGTCCCGCACGAGACGCTCGGGCAGGCGATCGCCGTCGTCGTTACGGCCCCCGACGGCGCCACAGTGGATGCGGACCGGCTGCTCGCCGAATGCCGCGCTCGCATGCCCGCGTACATGGTCCCGAGCCGGATCGACGTGCGGGAAGGGCCGCTGCCGCGCAACCCGAACGGAAAGATCGACCGCAAGGCGCTTTCCGCGACCGTTTGACACGACTACGCGACGGCCGATAACTTCCTCTGAGGCGAATGAGAAAGCAGCGGCATGACGACCGCCGCGCCGACCAACACTTACCCGAACAGATGCCCATGAACGCGCCCGCTCGCCCCCCCCCCGTCCACGCGCCGATCAACCAGTTTCCGGTCGAAAACGGCGAGCTCGTCGTCGGCGACCTGCCGCTCACGCGCCTCGCCGCCCGCGTCGGTCGTACGCCCTTTTATGCCTACGACCGGGAATTGTTGAACCGTCGTGTCGCGGAACTGAGGGCCGCGCTGCCGCGCGAAGTGCAGCTGCACTACGCGATGAAGGCGAACCCGATGCCAGCGCTCGTCGCACACATGACGCGGCTCGTCGACGGCATCGACGTCGCCTCGGCCGGCGAGCTCAAGATCGCGCTCGACGCCGGGGCCGACCCGCACGACATCAGCTTCGCGGGGCCCGGCAAGCAGGACGCCGAGCTGATGCAGGCGGTCGCCGCCGGCATTCTCGTAAACGTCGAATCGTTCCGCGAGATCGCCCCGCTCGCCGAATGCGCCGCGAAGCTCGGGCTCCCGGCCCGTGTCGCGGTCCGTGTGAATCCTGACTTCGAGCTCAAATCGTCGGGGATGAAGATGGGCGGCGGACCGAAGCAGTTCGGCGTCGATGCCGAAGAGGTGCCGGCGCTGCTCTCCGCGATCGGCCGTGCCGGCCTCGCGTTCGAAGGCTTCCATCTGTTCGCCGGCTCGCAGAACCTCAAGGCCGAGGCGATCGTCGAGGCGCAGCGGAAGAGCTTCGCGCTCGCCCTTCGACTCGCCGAACACGCGCCCGCGCCGGTCAGGTTCCTGAACCTCGGCGGCGGCTTCGGCATCCCTTACTTCCCCGGTGAGCAGCGCCTGGACCTCACGCCCATCGGCGACAACCTCGCCGCGCTCGTCGACGAGGCGAAACCGAAGCTGCCCCAAGCCTGCGTCGTCATCGAGCTCGGCCGCTACCTTGTCGGCGAGGCCGGTCTCTACGTCTGCCGCGTCATCGACAAGAAAATCTCGCGCGGGCATACCTACCTCGTGACCGACGGCGGCCTACATCACCACCTGTCGGCGAGCGGCAATTTCGGCCAGGTCATCCGAAAGAATTATCCTGTCGCGATCGGCAACCGCATGAGCGACGCTGCCGGCGAGCCCAGTTCAGTCGTCGGCCCCCTGTGCACCCCGCTCGACCTGCTAGCAGAAAAAATGGCACTGCCGCACGCGGAACCGGGTGACCTCGTCGTGATCTTCCAGTCCGGCGCGTACGGCGCAAGCGCGAGCCCGCAGGCGTTTCTCGGGCACCCGTCGAGCATCGAAGTCCTCGTCTGACCTTGATGGAAATGGCACCCGACCCAAACGACGCGCCCCTCGTCAGCGTCGTCATTCCCGCGTACAACTGCGCCCGACTCCTCGGCCGCGCGATCGAGAGCGCTCTCGGCCAGACGTATCCCAACCTTGAATGCATCGTGGTGGACGACGGCTCGACCGACGGCACACCCGAGGTCGTAACGTCGTTCGGCGACCGCGTTCTGGCGCTGCGGCAGCGCAACGCCGGGGCATCGGCCGCGCGCAACGCCGGGATCGCCGCGGCGCGGGGGCGATACATCGCCTTTCTCGACGCCGACGACTACTGGCTGGACACGAAAATCACGAACCAGATCGAAGTGTTCCGGCGCCACCCGGAACTGGTTCTCGTCGGGTGCGACTTCGGCTGGGACTACCGGCGCGACGGCGAGCCCGATTCCGGGGTTGCCTTTGATGCGGAGCGAGTCGAGGTCTTCCGCGACCTCACGCAACTATTGCGCGACCCGTACCTCGGCACGCCGACCGTCATCGCCGAAACCGGGGCGATACGCGCAGTCGGCGGTTTCGACGTCGACCTGCCGATCGCCGAAGACGTCGATCTGTATTTCAAGCTCTGCGCAAACCGGCCGTACGCGATCCTGCGTCAGCCGCTCGCACGCTTCCAGCTCCGCGCCGGCAGCCTTACGAAGCGGCTGAGCGGCTACGAGGACAACCTGAAAGTGTTCGACCGCCTCGAAAGGACGCTCCCCGAGCTTTCGCCGGCTCAGCACGCGCTGTTCCGCACGCGGCGTATGGAGGTCTACGCCCGCTGGATTTCCGACCTGCTCGTGCGCGGAAACGGGCGTGACGCGCGCCGCGTGCTGAAGCAAAGCACGCAGGCGGGCGCTCTTCCCGGCTACCATCGGCTCTATCTCAAGTCGCTGATCGCGCCGGCCATGCCGCGGCTCAAACGGGTTCGGCGCGCGCTCGCGAGCTGAGCACGAAGCTACTGTCCGCGGAAGGTCAGGCCATGTCGCGAACCGAAGTCTCCGTGCGAGTCGACGCGTCCTCAAGCGCCTCGATCGAGGTTTCGCCCTCCTGTGCAGCCGATCCCGCCAGCGTACGGACTTCCTTGCAAACGATCGCAGCGGCCTTTTCGAGCGCAAGCCTCACCGTCGGCTCATCCGCCTTCGAATATTCGGCGAGGACGAGTTCGAGCGCGCGACGCCGATCGTCGGATCGACGCATGCCCACGCGCACCCTGCGGAACTCGCCCGACCCCAGGGTCGAAATCACCGACCGCACACCCTTGTGGCCGGCATCGCCGCCGCTCATCTTCAGCCGGACGTCGCCGAACGGCAGATCGAGGTCGTCGTGGATAACGATGCACCGAGACAGCGGCGTACCGAGGCGCGCGAGGAAGCGTCGGAGCGGGTCGCCGCTGCGATTCATGTTCGCCCCCGGCTTGAAGAGTGTTACCGGCAATCCGGCGAGCATCACGCGGGCGACGACCCCGTCGGCGTCCTCCTCCCAGACCCCGCCCGCCTCCTCGCACAGCTCGTCCAGCGCCCGATGGCCAACGTTGTGCGGCGTGTTGCGAAACTGCTCGCCCGGATTGCCGAGGCCGACGATCACAGGAGGTCCGTCGGCTTGCGCGACAACCGCGCTGCCCGTCGCCGGAACCGCGCCCGACGTTGGTTCGATCGGCTCGATCGATCGCGGACCACTTGCCACCCGAAGATAACGGCATCGCGCGCAGAACGACGCGCGACCGCATTTGTCCTTCCAGCATGCGACGTTGCCGGTCCGGGCGAGCATCAGGCGCACGAGGTGGTCGGCCTTGTTCGATCCCTTCAGAAGGACGAGGTCGCCGGCCCGCAGGGCGCTACGGAGGTAAATTGCCGCCTCTCGTACTGATGGAATTCCGACAAGCCGCTTTCCGGCCTGATCCGCCTGCCCCTTCACCGCGCGGTGCGCGTGCGGCCCGACGAACACGACGAGGTCCGCGATTTCCAGCGCCTGCTTGGCGACTTTCGGATACACCTTCGACGCGGAACCGGAATAATCCGACAGGGTGCCCAAAATCATCACCTTGCGTGCGGCCCGTGCCTGCCGAATGAACTCGAACGGCGCGTCGAGCGACCACAGCGGCGCCTTCCAGTCGTCGCGCACGAAGGTCACCCCGTCGTCGCACGGAACGACTTGCATGCGCCCCTCGGGCGACTCGGCTTTTCCGAGTGCTTCGATCGCTCGTTCGAGCGGCAAGCCCGCCGCGAGTGCGACACCGAGTGCCGCGAGCACCGCGAGAGAGAGTTGCGTTCCGTGCAACCGGGTCGGCACATCGTGCGTTCTTCCCTGGTACTCGACCTTCAGCGTCAGGGGCTCCGGCCAGACCGACCGCGTTTCGATCAGCCTCAAGGTCGCGCCCGGGCTTTCACCGATCCAGATCACGCGCCGATTCGTCGCCGCGCCGATCTCGCGCACCCTTGGGTCGTCAATGTTCAGCACGGCGACCCCGTCGGGTGGCAGCGCCGTCACGACCTTGCCTTTCTCTTCGGCAATCGCCTCGAGGCTTTTGAACGAGCTGTAATGGTCGCGCGCAATGACCGTCAGCACCGAGATTGTCGGCTTGACGAGTTGAAGGGGAAAGTCGAGGTAGCCCGGTCTGCTGGCGGAAAGCTCGACGACGGCAAAGCGATGTTCCCTCCTAAACCGGGTTACCGTCTCCGCTATGGCGTAGTGCTCGTTGGCCGATTGTGATGTGGCTTCACACGGACCGAACTCCGACAGCATCGATTTGCATAGGTCCTTGGTCGTCGTCTTGCCCGCGCTGCCGGTGATGCCGATGACGACAGTATTTCGCCGCAGGCGCCGGTTGATCCATGCGCCCGGATACAGGAACGCGCGCCGGACGGTTTTGCGCGCGTCCACGACCCCCCCGCTGATTCGGGTGCGCAGGCTAGACAAAGTGCTCTTGGCGGCACGAGCGAAAAATTCCATTGTTATCTCTCTTGAATATCAAACGTTCTTATCAAGTGTGACGTTCGCAGCTCCATTTTTCTTTAAGAGCGGGAACGCTTACGGCGTGATCATCCCCCTCAACCGTCTCGATCGCGGCGCGCGTCAAGCCGCAAGCACTGAGCGCATCCTTGTAAAGCATCTTCCTAAATCGGCGAAACTGCCTCCTTTTCGACAACACCCAGATCGTGTTATAGCCGCGATTATGATAATAGGCTAATGCGCCGAGATTCCCGCGCTACACTCGTTCGACCGCTGACCATGGCGGCAGGAACTCTTTTGAATCACCTTTAGGCCATACTCCCAAGGATAACCGACGCCGCACTTCAAACCGCTGATCCGAAAAAATCCGCTAACGTCTTTAGCTCTACAAGGCTTTCCTTGCTCACCTGCCCCTCTTCAACCAAGCAACCAGATTTTTTAGAAACATAAAGTGGTAAATAAATTCCAAAAAGTCTCTAACACTAAGTATTTGAAAGTAGTTTAGGGAGTGGATGAAATTTTTGAACAGTCTGCTTGCGGCTTCACCGCCATGGCAATACTCCAGAATACGACGCCGCTCTTCGCACAGTGAATGATTGATCGCCCTGCTAGCGTCGGCTCGAAATTTCTTCCCGGAATATTTGTAAAAATTCCAGTAAGTGTGCAGATATCCTCTACATACGTCGGGAGAGGTTTCTCTATTTGCAGAGGTATTTGACCCGTGCAGCCGGTAGACGCAGGTAATCTTGTTAATAAATGCCAAACTTCCTTCGAGTGAAAGGATGAGTCTGAGCGCTCGATCAACATAGACGACATCTTTAAACCAGGCTGGAAAGCACACACATCGCGATCTGAGCAACAAACTGTGTGTGGGGAGCCAGAAAGGGTCTAGTTTATACATTTCAGGGGTCCCGAAAACCTTGACCTCCCCTGTATTGGCAGGCAAGTATAGATGACTTCGAATATAAGTGCCCGAGCTCTCGTGTCGTTTAAGTGACGCAGTGCCACAGAGAACAATATCGGGGTTGCTCTCTAAAAAATCATATTGTACTTGAAGCTTAGATGGGTCAATCCAGTAGTCATCGCCATCCAGCAAGGCAATGTATTTCCCCCGGCACTGTCGCATTGCCGACATGAAATTTTGATTCAGACCGATGTTCGTTGCCTGATGAAATACATGAATAATCTCCGGGTATTTCTCGGCATATTTCTTAAGAATGGATGGGGTATCATCGCTTGAGCAATCATCGTAGATAACGAACTCGAGTCGGAAAGACACTTTCTGAGCGAGGACGCCCATGATGGCTTCTTCTATGAACTTTGAAGAATTGTATGTTGTTGTACACACACTAACTTCGGGTAGATCGTCATTCATAATTTGGCTCCAGGAGAATTTGTGGTAAAGCATTAGCAGGGTGTTGATTTACTAACCTTCTAGGGAAGCTCTGATCTATTCAGAGCCGGTAAAATACTGAAGTCATAAATCGTGCCGCTGCTATGAAGCAAACAACCTTCGCCTCGCTGGCCTTCGACAGGAAGAAGAAACAGACTCGCCGGGAACGCTTCCTCGCCGAGATGGAGACGGTGGTGCCTTGGGCAGCGCTGCTGGCGGTGATCGAGCCGCACTACCCGACGACGGGGCGCCGTGGCCGCCCGCCGATGCCGCTGGCGACGATGTTGCGGATCTACTTCATGCAGCAGTGGTACGCGCTGTCGGATCCGGCGATGGAAGACGCGCTCTACGAGATCGAGTCGATGCGCCGCTTTGCCGGCCTGGATCTGACCAACGATGCGATGCCCGACGAGACGACGATCCTCAAGTTCCGCCACCTGCTCGAGAAGCACGGGCTGACCGCGCAGATGATGAGCATCACCAACGACACGCTCGAACAACGTGGCTTGCTGCTCAAGGGCGGCACCATGGTCGATGCGACCATCATCGACGCCCCGCCCTCGACGAAGAACGAGGACAAGAAGCGCGATCCGGAGATGCATCAGACGAAGAAAGGCAACCAGTGGTACTTCGGCATGAAGGTCCATGTCGGAGCCGACGTCAATTCCGGACTTGTGCATACGGTTTCGGTCACGCCGGCCAACGCCTCGGACATCAGCCAGTTGGCGCACCTTGTGCGTGAGGATGATCGGGTGGTGTTCGGCGACAAGGGCTACGTGAACAACAAAAGCGACTGGCCCGCAAGGCTGGTGTCTTCTGGGGGGTGTCGCTCAAGGCCAGCAAGCAGCATCCGCTGACCGAGGCGAACAAGCGCTTCAACCACCGGATGTCGTCGATCCGCGCGCGAGTCGAACACGTGTTCCGCGTCATCAAGCGCCAGTTCGGCTACACGAAGGTGCGCTACAAGGGGATCGCGAAGAACGCCGCGCAGGTGTTCTCGCTGATCGGATTGACCAACCTTTATCTCGCGAGGAGAACCTTGATGAGTTGATGGGCGAAATCCGCCCGCTGCGCCCGAAAACGGGCGCTTGGGGCCCGAAAGGCCCCGAAACGCAGCGGTAGAGGCGGAGAAATCGATCATCAGAGCTGGCAAGAATGGCTGGCTTGGGTGAGCGCGCTCAGAACATCAATTGATCAGGGGTTCCCGAAGAACATTAGAAAGTTGGGACCCATAACATCGTTACCGACGAAGAGATATCTCCGTTGCACCTTCAGAGCTGATCGCTTAAGCGATCAGTGCGCCCAGTCTTGAACGCTGTTGGGGCAGCAGCTCGATGAAATCCTCGAAAATCGCGTCTTCTGGCCTCATTTCTCCAGGCACCCACTCCAGCATGCCTTGTTCGCCACCGCGCCAATGACCCGGGCAATCACGAACGGCCCATGAAGCGTAGGTGTAACTTATTTCCGCAATCACCGGCACTCCCCCACGCTTCAAGCCATCGATCGCTAGAGACTGCGTACCGAGATGAGCGGTAAGCCTGAAAGCTAGCCTTATCATTTCGGGATCGACGCGCGCAGGATCCCAATCGATGCGCCCGCTGCCGCTTGCACGAAAATCCCCTGGACGGTTAAACCTGCGGAATGCGAATGCGCGTTTTCCGATTACGGTCACACGGGTATCGAATTCATTATCCGGCAGGAATTCCTGGGCGAGGAGATAGCCGGACTGAATGTCGGCGGGAACAGACCGTCCGAGCAGCAATTTGAGCGGGATGAACGATGCACCAAGGAGTCGCCTTGCTGCTGAACCGGGATGATCGAGGGAAAGCATTCCGGCTTTGAACAGCCGCCTTGTAAGATTCACGGCTTCCGCGCGGCGCGTTACGAGTCGGACATTGCGCGACTGGAAGCCGCTCGCCAGTTTCACCACAATTGGATAGGAGGCGGTTTCGCAGAACTCTAAAGCGTCCTCTTCATTCCATAATATCGTCGTGTTTGGAGTCGGGAACTGGGCTGCCCTAAGGAGATAGTATTGAGAGATCTTGTCCTCGAAATGCCAAGCGGTTTGTGCATTCGGAAACACCGGGATTCGCATTCCGTATTCGATTCCCTGGAGGACCCGTTTTGCAATGGCCATTTCCGTCGACAAGTAACCGAATCGCCACATGAATCCCTGGCAAGGCGCCAGTTGGCTGAAGAAATCAGGCGATCCGGAGTCGAGCTGTTTGACAGCGATACCGCGCGCTTGAGCCAATTCCATCCATCGCCGCGAAAACGACTGCACTTCACCGTTACCGTGGCGCACTAAGTCACCATGAATTCCCAATACGTTTGTCAATTGCGACCTCCGTTGTAGCAGCCTAACGTCATGAGAATATGTGACCGTGCCGGCGGCTCGCGGTTCGGCTCGTACAGTCTGCGTCCTCACGCGGACTCATACGACGCTGACTGGCCCCACGAACTGCTCGTAAGCAAGAAAATCCTTGCAAAGGTACTTTCCGGCCAAATCAATTTGGCGGACAAGGTGGACAATTCTTCTGAACGGGTGGCCACATAAAGGATATCGATGAAAACGGCCTCCTCCTTTCACGAGGGTGCGATCAGCATTTAAACTCGCCCCCAGTTCCCTGAATGCTTCAGGCACTGGCTCTGCATCAAAGCCGTCGTCGGCGATCGATGTCGCACATGCAACCGATGTTGTCGCCCTTCGAAACCCTTTCAGCACACTTGCGAGGTCGTGTGCAACCACTCAATCGGACCGCGCAAGCGCCCGCTGCAACTCGCGCTTCAGCCCTCTCTGATGCGCGACCTGGAGAATGGATACATCGTAGGTGCTATTCGCCTCGACCAGCATGATGCCGTCGGTCGTCGCGGCGATATCCCAGCCAAGGCTTCGCAGTTGCGGGACACTTTCCTGCGCACGCAGCGCCACGTCGACGAGATCGCGCCAGAACGGCAACTCGTAGCCCTCGATCCTGCAACCCGTTTCCGGGTGATTCGCAAACGGCGTCATTACCGGCCAGTCCTTCCGGATCGATCCCCACGCCGCCCCAAGACGGCCGCTTGCCACGTCGATGCCCGCGAGGAGATTGCCCGACTTGCCCTTCGAAAAGTTGTCCGTGACGCTGTCGCCGACGGTGATCTTCAGATCGGCGATCAGCAGCTCGGCCCGATCGCCACGCATCTGCGTGACTGCGCGGACGGTCGCGAGCGCATTAGGCGATACGACGCCTCGCAGCGACTCGTGCGAGCGAGCGCGCGGCTGCAAGATCCACCCCTGCTCGTCGCCGAGGTTCTCGATGAGGTAGCGAAAGAGCGCGTCGGGGGATCCGGTCCGTCCCGCGAACGAAAACAGGTCGCCCTCCCGACGCAGGACGAAAGCCCCTTCGCCATAGGTCCCCGCCATCGTCTTGACGAACATTTCGCCCGGCGCAGCCTGAAGGGCTGTTCGGAGTTGCGTTGCGTCCCTCACCCGCTGCGCGCCATGTGTCGCCAGGTCCGCGTCATCGGTCACGAGGCACAGCATCGGAATCGTCGGAAGCCCGTTCCTCACGCAATGCCGATGAAACAACAACTTATTGTCGGCAATCGTCCGAAATTTGTCCGGATTGAGCTTCTTAAGAAACTCCTTGAACCGCGGATCGTCGGTGACGTAATTGCCCCATTCGGACTCCGGAACCTGCGAGAAGCGGTACAGCGCGTAATAGACCGGGCCGACACCGTATTTGAAGCGCGCCCGCAGGATCTTGTACACGTTCGGCAGCACTGCCGACGCGCGGCCGCGCGATTCGAACGCAATCGCGTTGCCGTACTGGCTCAGCAGCCGCCGCGTTTCCCTGTAGGTTTTCTTGATCAGCATTCCCGCACCTCTGGTTCTCGCGCCAAACGACGCGCGCGACGTCCTGCGTGGTGCTCAGTCGCGCTCCGTATCATGCCGCCGCCATCCGTGCCGGCGCCTGCCCCTCGGCGAGGGTTTGCAGATATCGGTAAATCTCCCCCATGCGGCTTTCGCCCGACAGGGTGTCCCACGTGACGTTTCCTTCGATCAGGCGGAGCGCATCGGGTGTGATCGCCACGTCCCAGCCGATCGTGCGCAGCGGGTGGAACGCGTTCGCGGCGTCGACCGCAAGCTGGCGCACCTGCAGCCATTTCGGCAGCCGATAGCCGATTAGCTCGCGGCCGGTGGCCGGATGTTGCGTGACCGAGCGCATTTCGTGACGCCCGCTCGCGCCGCCGACCGCCGAACGGATCACCCCGTTTTCGGGGTCGAGCAGTGCGATGACGTTCCCGGTCTTGCCGTAATCGAAGTTGTCGTGAGCGTGATTGCCGCTGATCAAGCGCAGCCGGGCGGCGAGAATCCGCACGTCGTTGCGCTCGTCGATGACGGTGACGACGCGAACGGTCTGCAACCCGGACGTTGCGGACAGCGCGCACAGCTCGGGATGGCCGACGACGAGCTCCTGGAAAAGCCAGCTTGCGTAGCCGCTCCCGGACATCATTCCGACCAGCTCCTCCGCTCGCCGCACCTGGCCGTTGCTGTCGCGCCATTCGCGGCCCGCCCGTTCGAGCCGCATCACGCCTTCGCCATGCACGCCGGCAACAGGCTTCAGGATCACGGCATCCGCGCCCAGTCCGTCGAGAAAGCGGGCGACATCCTGCGTATCCGCGAGTACGGGGAACGGGGGAGATCCGGCGGCCTCCCGATCGAACAGCGCGAGGACTTCCGGTACCGGAAGTCCCGCTTGCCGGCAGAACGCATGGAAGCAGAGCTTGTCCTCGGTGCGCGCGTGAAGGTGCGCCGGGTTCAGCCGCCCCTGCACCGCGAGCAGTTCCTCCTTGCTCACCGCACGCTTCAGGTCCGATTCCGAGAGCGCCGGATCGAGCAGGCGCAGGAAATGGATCTCGTCCGGCGAAAACCGGTGGTGTCGGTAAAGCGTCCAGTAGCGCCGCGCCGCAGCGAGCGGATTCGCCCGATACCTCAGCACGGTATCGAAAAAACGCAGGGCTTCTGGACCGAGTTTACGAACGAGTTGTGACATGGTGGGCCGAGTCGATGCTTGCGCGACAGTATGTGAATGGCGTCGGCATGGCGCTGTTACGAGTTGTCGCGCCCGACCGTGGGGCGACTCACCGAATGTGCCACTCCGGCACCCGCGACCGCAGCCAGAACTCCATGACCATCAGGATCCACACCATTTCGCCGTAGTAACCGGGGTACGCGGGCAGATGCTCCTTCAGCAGCGTGTCGATGAAGCCGGGTCGGACGACTCCGCGATGCTTGAAGCTCTCGAGCGCGTCGAACGCGAGCGCCTTCAGCCCGTCGTGCTTGCACACCCAGACCCCGAACGGCAGGCCGAAGCCGTGCTTCTTCTTCGCGATGATCTCGTCGGGAAGGAAGCCGCGCAGCGCCTCCTTGAAGAACCAACGCAACTGAAAGCGCTTGAGCTTCCACTCCGGCGGCAGCGTCATCGAGAACTCGAGCAGTTCGTCGGTGACGAGCGGAAAGCCGGCGTCCACACCCGCGAGCTGCGTCGTCCCGATCACTTTCGGCAGATCGTTGTCGGCGAGGGTGTATTTCCAGTCGTACGCCAGCATGTGGTTGATCAGGGCGTCCCCGCGTGCCGCGCGCCACACCTCGCGCTGCGCGCGAAACGGTTCCTCCTGATCGACACGTGCGAGAAAATCGGGCGCGAAGACGTTCTCTGTCCCGAGACGGATCAGCATGTTGTACATCTGCATCCGGTCCGGCATCGGTACGCGCGCCTGTTCGACGTAGCTCGCGCCCTTGCGCACGATCGCGACATGCTGGAGCGGCGCGAGCCCGAGCAGCGGTTCGAGCGCCGCCGAGCGCAGCAACGGCGGCACGCTGTCGTAGAGTCCGAACATGCGCTGCTTGGCGTAGCGGACGTTGCCGCCGAACAGCTCGTCGCCGCCGTCGCCCGCGAGCATCTTCGTCACGCCGTCCTCACGCGCCCGCGTCGCGCAGATCCATGCCGGCACCGCCGACGAGTTGCCGAAGGGCTGGTCGAAATGTGTGGCGACCTTCGGAATGCCGTCGAGGAGATCGTCCGGGGTTACGTAGTACTCGTGGTGATCCGTGCCGAAGCACTTCGCGGCGATCCGGGCATATTCCATCTCGTCGTAACCCGCCGCGTCGAAGCCGATCGAATACGTGCGCGCGGGCCTGCCGAGGACTTCACACAGCATTCCGGACACGGTGGAGCTGTCGGTGCCGCCGGAGAGAAATGCGCCGACGCGGTCGCCCTGCGCTTCGCGCTCGACGCCGCGGCGGACGAGGTCGAGAAATTCCCGTTTCGCCGCGTCGAAATTGCCCGAGCCCGGCTCGGCGAACTCGGGTTTCCACCAGGCGTCGCGCTCGAGGCGACCATTCTCCCATAGCGCGTAGTGCCCCTGCTCGAGCCGCACGACCCCTTCGAAGATTGTCAGCGGCGCCGGGACGACGTGAAAGAAGAGGTAGTCGAACATGCCCTGCGGGGACAGCTCAGCGCGCTCGTGGGCTAAGGCGTCGGCCCGGTCGGCGAAGCGGCAGCCGGCCTCGTCGGGCGCCAGGCAGACCGGATAAGTCGCGAAGCGGTCCGTTGCCGCCCATACGCGTCGCGCGACGGTGTCGATGATGACGACCGAAAAGCGCCCGCGCGCCCGCGCAGCGGCGAGAACGCCGTGTGCGCGGTATGCGTCGATCCACAGTGCCCCCTGCCCGTGTTCCGCCGACCGGCCTGACGGAAAATTCGCGGCGCCGGAAGCGATGCACACCAGTCCGTCATGCCGGGCGACGTCGGCGCGGTCGCCGACCCGATCGCCGACCCGCACGTAGCCGCCGTCGAACGCGATCGCGCCACCTAGTGGCACGGCGTCCGTCGGGCGCGCCGAGATGGACAGTTGTCCGAGGAACGAAGCTCTCATATTCCCTCCCAGATTCGTCGTTCTTATTGGCCGGCTGCGGCGTCTGCATCGGCTCCGAGGACGCCCGCACCGGGCGCGTCCCGTTCCATCGCCATCCCGGTCGCAGCTTGCGATTCACGGGGCGACTCTCCCGGCTCGCCCACAATGCCGAGGGCGCTCGCCCAGCCGGGTGCATCGAAATCGAACAGGTGATGAAAGTAGCGCCGGGCGCCCTCTCCGTCCCAGCACCCGTTCGCGACCTGCGGCCAGTGTTCGCTCTCGTCCGCCTCGACGACGTATGGCGCGCAAAGCGTCGCCGGGACACATTCGTGGCCAAGCGCATCCGCCGCCGCAACGCGGTGGAGTCCGCCGCGGCAGATGAAGCGGAGCTCGCCACCACGACGGAGGAGATAGACGTGGACGTGCCCATGGCGCCGGTCGTAGCCCTGCGCGGCAAGGCAGTCATAGATGTGCAGGAGACGCTCGAGCTCGATCCGGGCGAGTTGTGCGCTCACCGGGCCATGATGCTTGAAACCGTCGATGTCGAGCTGCAAGCTGGCGCAGCCGTGCTCGACATAGTCCGCGCGATAGTAGCGCTCGATCTGGGCGAGCTCCTGCTGGAGCGTCTTATCGGACCAGGGGCTGAAGTGATAGGCATGAGCCGGCGCCGACCGCAGCGCCCTCGGCCGTTCATGAAACCCCGCGATCGCGCAGGCGGCATCCGCCGGCTGCCAGAAGGAGTAGAAGCGCGCCAATGCCGCTTCCGCAGCGACCCTTCCGTTCGACGCATACGAGCGTAACGCCGCCGAGAACGGATGCCAGCCGAGGCCGCCAAAACGCAAGCCGTTGAGCGTGACGATCGACCCTACGGGACACGGGAAAGCGACCTTTCGGCCTACGCGACTCGCAAGTAACGCAGCGACCGGGTGATCCTCGAGCGGCGGCAAGGGGGCGTCGGCAGGCGCGGAACGAACACGGACAAGCTGTAGCCCGAAACCGCGCAGCACGCGGTTCGACAAGCTCGCGAACCGCGCCGTCTGTTTTTCGCAGGCATTCCGCATCCGGTGGACCGCCTCGCTCACCGACGCACCCCCGCATGGCAACGAAGCTCCCATTCACTTTCGACCGTCATCAGTTGCCCCTCTTCATCGAGTCGAGCAGTTCGAGATAGCGGTACACATGCGCGTCGAGTACCTCGTCGCGGCTCAGGTATTGCGGTCCCCGGACCGCGACGCGCAGTTCGTCGGCCGCGCGATCGAATTCCTCGCGGCCGGTCTTGCGCCGTGGCGGCGGCGTCCAGTTCGGCGACCACGCTCCGACCGCGCGCAGCCCGCGTTTGACATGGTTCTTAATCTTCAACCCTGGAGAGAACGACCGTTCGATGTCGTAGAGGGAAGTGATCCGCGCCGGCGCGTAGGGAAGTTCGAGCGTCGAGAGCCAGTCCTCCCATTTGAACGACGAGATGTAGTCGTAGCAGGACACGGGAATCCACGGGATGCGGAGGGTATCCGCCGCAATCGCGCCGTGCATCGCTTCGCAGACGAGGGCCTCGCAACTCGTCATCTCACGCAGCACGGTATCGACGTCCCATTCGGCGCTGATGTACTTGAAGCCGAGCTCGGCGCACACCGACTCCCAATCGAAATATCGGCTGCTTTGACAGTGCGGAATGAAGCCGATCCGGTGCCTCGCCGCCGGCGCACGCTCGAACGCGACCGTCTTCAACAGTACCGCCGCGTCGGTGACGACTGTCTTCTCGCTCAGGCCCAGCATGCGCGCGGTCCCGTAGCCACGCACCGCGTGAAAAACAAACCGCCCATCGATCCGCGGCAGTTCGCCATAGCCGTAGCCGGAGCCAAATATGTGTTTGACGGGCGCGTCGGGCAGCCGATGGTTCAGGAGCGTGCCGATGCCGACAAACAGCGTGCTGTCGTCGCCGTCGAGCACATCTGGAAGCAGCCGGCTCCAGAGCCAAGGATTGAGATCGTCCCCGAAATTGCCGCGAGGATCCTTGTAGTAGTAGAGCTTCATATTGGCAGACTGTCGCGGAAAGAGCGGCGCTCAGAGCGGCGCGCCGTCGGATACACCTTGAAGCGAGCGGAGGAGCGCCCGTTTACAGGCCGTCGCTTCGAGGCGCGAGCCGATTCCTGAAATCGATCGGCTGCGGCCCCGTCCGGTCGCGTTGAGCATGCGATTAACGAGATATCGGCCCTTAACCAGTTCGAACAGCGGCTCCTGCCCGTCCAGCCCGTCGTACGCGGCGAGGAAATCGCTCTGCAGCGTCGACAGGAAGCTGCTGCGGTAGCGCGGATCGAATTTCATGAACTCGAGGTCCATCCAGAAGCTGCAGACGTCGTAGTGAATCGGCCCGTAATCGAACATGTAGAAATCGAGGACGGTCGTTCCCGTATCGGAAACGAAGATGTTGTGAGCCGCGAAGTCGTTATGACGGCCGGCCATGAGGCATTCGGCGCCACGCAGTCGTCGGGCATGCAATTCGATGCGTCGGGCGATCTCGGCGACGGCATTGCCCGCCGAGGTCGACGCCGCGCGGCGCGCGAGTGTGTCGAGCCGCTCCCCGCAGTACTCGGCGAGCTCCCCCACGTCGAACGATGCGGAAGGTTGGGTGGTCAGCGCATGGAATTGCCGCAGCCAGCGGCCGCAGCTCCGGACGAGCTCGCGCATCCGCTGCCCACGCTGGCGTCCGACGAGCCACGCCGATGCGGACGCAAGCTCGGAACGCAGCGACGCGCCCGGTGCTTCGAGCGTCGCGAGTGCGTGGTACTCGGAATATAGCCCGAGCGGGCTGACGACGCCGAGGCCCGTGCCCGGCCCGAAGCGCCCTTCGAGAAACGTCAGCGCATCGAATTCATTTCGCAGAGCAGCGGCGACCCTCTGTCGGTTGTCGTGCCGGACCCGCGGCATCTTCAGGAAGACCCGCAGCCCATTGCGCCCGGAGTCGACCTCGATGCGAAACACGCGTGAATACGGGTTCGCGATCAGATGAATCGCCCCGGGCGGGGGCGCGATGTCACGGCCGACGCGCGCAGCGAGATCGCCGAGCACGGCGCTAACGAGTTCCGAGGTGGGAAAGACACCGCGCGGGGGGGCCGCCGCAGCCGACGTCATGGCGCTTTGGGGCGCCCCAGCGCCAGCGTCACGAACTTCTGCCACGCGAACAGCGCATCGCGCTTGAGGGGATGATCGAACCATAGCACCCCTGCGAACCACCCGAGCGCAGCAAGTGCCGTCGCGCCGGCGAGAAACCCGAAGCTTGCTACGTCAATGCCCTCGCGAATAAAGAAATACTTCAGCAGAGCCGGGGCCGGCAGCGTGAACAACGCGATCAGATAGGCCTCGCGCACCTGCCGCCAAAGCATCCCGAAGGTCAGGCCAAACGCATCGCGCAACGCGTACTGGTGCAGACCTGCGCTCAGCGAAGCGGTTGCCACAAGAAGCATGATCACCTGCTCGAGCGACAGCCAGATCGACGTCAACATCACGAGGATGCGGGCGGACTGGAGCCACCACTGAATGCGTAGCACGCGCCCGACCTTACCACACGCGATCAGTGCAGTATCGCACAGGGAATAAGGCGCCGACAGCATGCCGAAGACGCAGAGCATCGATGCGAGCGGCGTCGACCGCCCCCACTGCGGGCCGAACATAAACACGATGAGCGCATCGGAAATCAGCGCGAGCACCGCGAGCGCCGGAACCGTGACGCCGACCATGTACAAGGTCGACTGCGCGTAGAGCATCGCCGGATCGCGCCCTGCGCGAGTCTCCTTCGCGAACGACGGGAAATGCACGCCCTTGACCATTGTGACGAACTTGCCGAGGAGCGTGCTCGTGATACTTGCGGCCCGGCTGTAGAACGCGACTTCGGAGAAACCGAGCGTGCGGCCGAAAATCAGATCGGGCGCGCTGCCGCCCAACTGGCCAATGACCGAAACGCCGCTTGCCTTCGACCCGAATGCGAGTACCTCGCCTACGCCGCGCCAGCTCGGCAGCATCAGAGAATCCTCATGACGAATCATGCTAAGCAAAATCACATTGCTGATATTTCCGGCCACCGCACCCCAGCCCATGCTTAGATAACTTTCGCCGGCCAGTGCCGCTGCGATCGTCGCCCCGGCATTTACTGAAGTGCTCACAGCACGGACACCCGCGATCGTCCCAAACCGCATTTCTCGCCTCAGTAGCGACATCAGCGGCGAGCCGAAGGGCAATATTACGAAATTGATTGCCACGAGACGCAGAACTTCTGCAATACCTCGATTACCGTAAAACTCCGCAGCAGGGAAGCGGAGGAGATAAAGCGCGACTGCAATCGTCCACGAAAACATCAGCGTCACGGAAAATGCGGCGCGCACCCTTTCCCGAGTCACTATTTCTACCTGAATCAGATACTTACCTACGCCGAAATCGCGAAAAACATGCGCAAACGCAAGCAGCGCCACCGAGACGGAATAAATTCCGATTTCTTCGGGCGTAAGCAGACGGGAAACGACGATTACGCTTAAAAATGAAATCAGAAAAATGATAATTTCTGTTACAAAACTGACCCCAAGGGCTTTTCTTATATTCATCGATCGATCATCCGCAGCAGAGGTGGAGCCGGCCAGTTTGTTATCGATTATTATCATGCACGGGAGCCATTCTTCGTCCATTCAACCACGAATCAAACGAATGCCCCATATAATATCCGTCTCCTGCCGCACGGTATAAATACGATGGAGTGCGGCGAGGCATGGAGGAGGCGTTCGAACGTCCACTGCGCAGTCTCGCTGCCCGCAGTGTCGCGCGGAATGTTCGTACCGCATATGCCTGTTATCAGGCATTCGCTCGGCGAAACCCACTGTCGCTACACGGGGGTGTCATTCATGAAAGGATTCGGGAAAGGACTTAGCAGCATGGCAATCACGGCCCTTATCGGGCTGGGAGCTTCTTTCGCGAACGCGCAAGACGTGAACGTCTGCGGCGAACTGACGGCAGGGTTCGGGCCGTTCGACTATCGAGTCGAAACGAAGCGCCTCGAACTCGTTGAGCGCTTCCACTTCGGGCGAGCACAGGAAAACCTTACCAAGCGGCCGTTGACGGGTCTCGCGAGCAACCTGTCCTACACTCTCAATTCCTTCCCTAACCATCATCGAGCGCTGATGGCGATGTTGAAGCTGGGCTTCCGCGAAAAAGCGGCGCACGTACGCGGCGCGACGTATTCGGTCGAGTGCTACATGATCCGCGGCGAGCGCTGGAGGCCGGATGATCCGATGGTCAAGGCGATCCACGGACTGTTTCTGCTGAAATCGGGCCGCACGCAGGAAGCGGTCGCAAAATTCGAGACGGCCAGGACGCTCAACAGCAACAACGCCAACGTGAACTACAACCTCGGCCTCGCGTATTTTCAGATCAAGGACTACGACAAGGCGCTCGAGAGTGCGCATCGTGCGTACGCTCAGGGTTTTCCGCTGCCCGGCCTGCGTGAGAAGCTACAGCGTGCCGGGAAGTGGCGCGAACCCGGCGTGCAGAATACAAGCGCAGGCGCCGAGGGCGGCCAGGAGTAACGCGGTCCGCCGCCGCGGCCGCGATCAGCGGTATCGGTAGGCCCAGACCGTCGTGTCGTCGATGACGACCAGCACCTTCGCCGCATGGTCCACGTACGCGAGCGAGCGCTTACCGCGCGGCATCGGGTCGCCTTTGGGCTCCAGACGCGTCCATTTCACACCGTCGGGGTCGTAGCTCCAAACCGCGCCGCCCCGCACGTCGACAAGCAAGCCGAAGCGGCTGACCGGGTCGTAGTGGAACGGGTTTCGGGCGTCGTGGCCGTAGGGCATCGACTCGTCGTCCTTCGCCGCCGTCGCCACCTTCTTCCAGGCCGCCTGCGCGACGTCGAAGTGAAAAGTCTCCTTGCGCCGCTGAGCAACGACGATGCGGCGTGAGGGGTCGTAGTAACCGACGAGTTCGGCACCGGGCGCGGCCTGCTTGAAATTCCCGGCCTCCCGATTCGCATGCAGGTTCGACCACGATCGCTCCGGCGCCCGGTAGAGCCAGGCTCCGCGCATCTTCCAGTTGTTCATGTGCCAGACTGACCCCGCGAGTTCCGGCACATACTCGAGCATCGCTCCGAACGGCGCGGCTGGCCAAGGGCGCTCAGTCTGGACGAACTCCCACTTCCCCATCTGCGGATCGAAGGACCAGAGCGGCGGACCGGTGTACCGTTGTGCCGGGTCGCCACCGACGAGACGGATCGCCTCCTCCTCCTTCGTGTCCCACGTGTTCATGAACAACATCCTGCGGATTTTCGGATCCCACGTCAGGCCCCACCAAGTGTGCGCGATGACCACCGGCCCCCCCCGCCTCGTGATGAGGATGCCGTCGCGGAACTCGACGTCGCTGTAGTCGCTCCCGAGCCCCGAATAGCTGCGGGGATTGTCTGGCGGGTACAGCAGCACCCACGAGAGCGCGGCGAGGTCGAATTCCCATACGTCGTTCAGGCGATGCGGCCTGCCGTGATTCGCTCCCGCGAAGAGCGCGCGGCGACGCTCCGGCACCCAAACCATCTTGATCGAGTAGTCCCTCGCACGTGGACCGGTGGAGTCGAGATCGAAGCGGCGGGCGACAGCGTTGAAATCGCCGACGACGCTCGCCTTACCGAGGAGCACCGCCTCGTTCGGTCTCAGCCGACCGAGAATCTTCTGTACGTCGGGTTTCGCCTCGAGCCGTGGACGGACCGGCTCATCCGCCTGGGCGGCAGCAACATGAATCAGAAACAAGACGACAAGAAACAGTATTGACGGGGCCTGCGCATCACTGTTTAGGAAGGCGGAAAAGCGCATGGACTCGGCCCTCCGCCGATACCGCTCAGGGCCGCACCATCGGCCCGATATACTCGCGGGCGACGACGACGTTGTCGATATAGAGTACGAGATCCGACTTCGCACGCGCAGTGCCGCCGTGATACACATTCATCCATAAGGACTCGATCTTCAGGTCCGGCACATCACGAAAACGCATGTCGAGCTTTTCGAACACGAGTCGGCCGTCAACCCAGGCGCGAAGTATGCCGTTGGCCTCGCCCGGCGTATTCAGTCGCACCTGCTGCTCGACGGCGTACCAGCGGTTCTTCTTCAGCGCGCCAGAAGGTCCGAGGCTCCATCCCCACGAGTCGCCGTACTCGCTGTCCATGCCCGCGTGATAGACATACGAGCCGATCCCACGTAGGTCCTCGAACTCCATCTCCCTCGAAAGGCGCGGGAAAAAGCTGCCGCGGGTCGACCAGCCGTTGACTCCGTCTGCCCGACGACCACCCCATCCGGCGCGGTCATACGTACCTGCGAGGCCGGGAAGCTTGCCGCCCGTCGTCGGATTCCAGCTATCGCCAAAGCGTAGGTAGTACCGGAAGAATGCTTCCTCGGGTTCCCCCGCGGGATGGTCCTCGAAGCGGTAATGCATTCCTAGGCCGAGGCGCTTGCCCTTCTCGACGGTGACTTTCAGCGCCTTGCCGGCAAACGGCTCGAAAAGGTCACCGCCGTCGGCCCGAACCGTCTCGGAGTTGCTGTGGGGGCTGTGGCGGGTCCATTTCGAGCGCCAGTCCCCAGACTCAAAATCGTCGGCAAAGATCACATTAGGGTCCGCCGCAATGCCGCGGTCGCTCGGATGGGCAGCAGCGAAACCCGTGCGTGGCTCGCCGGGCTCGAACCACGGAAGCAACGGACTGAAAATACCGATCTTCGCGCCGCCGTCGTACTGCTTGTCGGATGACATCTCGAGGGTCGCGCGCGCAACCCGCTGGTCGCCCTTCCGTTCGAACGGAAAAACGACGACTGCCATATAGCGGTGGCCGACCTGCATCACTTTACGCTTGCCGTCGCTTCGCGAATTCGGACAAGAGAAATGAACGTCGGCGACGGGAGCAAGCCGCGTGGAACGGCCGCCCTCCCAGTCGATGACGAGAACCGGACCCACCTCCTGAGCCTCGCGGCTCGCGAGGTTGACGACGCCGGATCGTCCGGCGTCTAGCGCTCGGAGGAACAGGGCGCCGGGCAGCCGCTCTTTCGCGCCCCACTGTTTCGCAAGCTCCGTCAGATCCCAGGACACCGTCTGCCGTTGTTTCGCCCGCCCGACGCGCGCTACGCTGTAGGCTTCGTCTCCGTGCGCTTTTCCAGCGGCATCCACCCAGTCGCCGCCGGGTTGCCGCCACGCCATGCGCATTCCCGAGGCATAGTAGTAGCAGGACATGCCGTCCGGCCCGTCGGAAAGTGGCACCGGCGTTGCCTCAGCCGGCAGCCCCAAACCGAGCGTAGCCAGAGAGAACCCGAAGCGCAGCGAAACCCCGAGCATCATGCGGCGATCCTCCCGTCGCAACGAAGGTTGTTGACGAGACGCAGGCCGAAGCGGAATTCAGTGCGGTCCCACGGGGTGAAGCGCGGGAGCTGAAAGACGTCGGTTCCCGTCCGCGCGACGCCCGCGGATGTCGACACCGCACCCGCGAACCCCGCGCGTTCGACCATTACGGCGTGAGTCGCCGAATAGTCCCGTCCTGGCTTGCCGTTCGGATACGCGAAAAGCGTCACTGGTTCGCCGACGATACGTTCGAGGTCGGTCTTCCCGCCTGAAATCTCGTCGTACGCGTCGCCATCATCGAGCCGGGAGAGAATTGGATGGGTCCGAGTGTGGCCGCCTATCGTCATTCCGGCGGCGCGCAAAGCGCGCAGTTGCGCCGACGTCATCATCAAATCATCAGGCAGCACGGGGGCGCAGTGTGCCGCAATATCAGCCACGGTCGAGGCGCGCTCGGCGGAAGGCAGATACTTGATCTGCGGAAGCAGATGGTCGATAGCGGCTCGGCGCTCGGCGGCGGTTCGCACGTCGTACCGCCGGAAGCCGAGCATGCGCAGATCGAGTTGGTCCGACCTGGTACCGCGCACCACTTCAATAACAACGTCGTTCCACATCCGCCCGCCGTTGATAAAGCCAGCCGCTACGAAAAATGTGGCGGACATCCCGTGCTTCTGCAGCAGCGGCAGCGCAACCTGGTAGTTGTCCGCGTAACCGTCGTCGAACGTGATCGCTAGTGCCCTTGGGGGCAGGGTTTCGGCGCGCAGCGCCGCAATCGCGCGGTCCAGCGGCATCACCGTAAAAGACGACCCGATCCATGACAACAGCTTGTCGAACCGCTCGGCGTCCGGCTCGTCAGGGAAGAGCGGGTCCGGCTGCGCATGCACGCGGTGAAAGATCAGGATCGACAGCCGGCCGCGGCCGCCGCGCGGCGAGAGCAGCCCCGCCAGTAAGCGGGTGAGCATCATGACGCCGCTCCGCTCGTCACCGGCGGCGGCCATAGACGTTGCCCGCCCGTGCCCATTGCGGCCGGCTGCCGCTCCTCGATGTAGCGCAGCAGCCAGCGCTGCGTGACGACGATGATTACGAGAAGGTTGTACGGGAGGTCGAAATACGCAAGGCTGAGGAACGCTCCGCCGACCCCGTAGCCGACGAGCGACACCTGGAGCATCCCCGCGAGATGGAAGATCCACTCGAGTTCGGGGTCGCCCCGTGTTCTCCGCCGCAATTGCGCCGCGTCGCGCCAGACGAACCACCAGACGATCATGAAGAGAATCAGGCCGATCCAACCGTGCTCCCCCAGCACTTGAAAATAGATGCTATGCGCAGCACGGACAATCGACGGGTCGGACGCGCGATCCTCGGCGGGATTCGGCGCGTAGACCGCCCACACGACCTTCTCGTACATCTCGAAGCCGGCGCCGAATACGCGGTCGTTCGCGATATTGACCGCGGTCTCCCACGCGTTGATACGCCCCATCGCAGAGGAATCCGTCTCGTAGTTCGTGATCGAGTCGACCTTTTCGCCGACCGACCACGGCATGATCGCCAGCGCCGCCACACCGGTGGCGACCAGCGCGGTTCCGAACAGCATCTTCCGCGGCGCGCGCCACCAGAGTACGAGCGACATCGCGCCGATCGCGAGGAACGCGCCGCGCGATTGGGTTCCGAGCACGGAAACGGCGGACAGCAGCATCGCCCCGGCGAGTCCGCGCTTGATCCATTTATGCGGCGTCGTCAGATAGAGGTAATACATCAGCGGAATCGTCACGAGAATCGCGAGACCAACTTCGTTGTTACCGCCGATGAAGCCCCCTGGACCCCAGACACGGCCTCCTCCGCCAGTGGCGATCGTGTAGATCCCGCCTTTCACGCCGTAGAAGCCGATCGACAGCACATTGATCCACACGAACGACTGGATGTGCAGCCGCTCGTGTAACACGGCCAGCGCAACGAGCGTCATGAGTTGAATCTTCAGGATCTTGTTCAACTGGATCAGCGACTCGCCGGGGTAGACCGCGAAGGCGGTGGTGATGGCCATCCAGACAATGAACACGATCAGCGCCTTCACCGGCGGCGGGTGGGGGAAGCTGATCTTGTCCTTCGAAGTGATCAGCGCGATCAGCGTCGCTCCCGCGGCAAGTGCTGCGAACGGCGCGTCGTAGGCGAATCCCCACGCGAGGCGGTGCGGATTCATCATACTGATCCACGTCCACAGCATCACGCCCATCCACGCGTGACGGAAGACGAACGGCAGTACGCCGAGGACGATCACGGTAACGAGGATGTCACGCATGGGCGGCCTCCCGCAGCGCGCCGGAGGCGACCCGACTCGTGACATAGCGGTACTTGCCGGATTTTTCGGCCGGGATCTCAGCAACACGACGGACCACGATCTCAACGTCGTGTCCCAGCCGCGCACGGAAATCGCGGACGATCCGCGCTTCGGATTCGATTCGGAACGACGGATTCGTGACGAGCAACACCTCGGTGCGGTCGAAGGATTCCTGCACGATCCTGAAGCGCTCGACGCCGGGCAGATCGCGCACCGTGTAAATCAGCGCGAGGCCGTGCATCACCGTGCCGTCCTTCGCGACGACGAAATCGGTCGTCCGCCCCTGCACCTCCTTCAGCACCGGTAGCCCGCGCCCGCACGCGCAGCGCTCGTCGCTCAACACGCCGACGTCGCCGGTACGATAGCGGACGAACGGGAAGCCCGGCGTCGCCATGTGCGTGACGACTATCTCGCCGGCCTCGCCCGACGCGGTCCGCCTGCCGTCAGAGCCGACCGTCTCGACGATGATGTCCTCGGCGCTGATATGCAGGCTGCCGGCCGGGCACTGATGGGCAATGAAACCGGCGTCACGCGCGCCGTAGCCGTTGGCGACCGGCGCACCGAACGTCGACTCGATCGTCTGCCGCTGCTCGTCGTAGAGTTTCTCGGACGTGACGAAAACGACGCGGATGCCGAGCTGATTCATCGCGATCCCCTTCTTGCGTGCGTGACCGGCGATCAGCGCAAGGCTCGACGGGTAGCCGAACAGCATCGCCGGGCGTGCCGCGCGAATCGCGTCGACGAAACGGTCGAGGTTCGCTGGCGACATCTCAAACGCGGGCAGCAGACGGCTGCGCATCAACCCGTCGCGCAGCCCGCGCAGCCGGTCCTGCGCGTTGAGCTCGACCGGGCTGCCCCAGACGACGAGCTCCCGGTCGCCGATGTCGACGCCCCACCAGCGCGTCGCCCGCCATTTCGCCGCGACGTCGTGGCTCTTGCGCAGTTTGTCCATGTAGAAGATCAGCGGTTCGCCGGACGATCCGCCGGTGTTGTAGCGCGTCAGCGGCCCGTGACCTTCGGCCTTCAAGGCCTCGACGTTCGCGCGGATGGCGGGCTTCGTCAGCAGCGGCAGCGCGTCGAGCGCGTCGAGGGAATCGACGCGCTCCGGATCGAACCCGCGCCGCGCAAACAGCTCGCGGTAGTATGGGACGGTCGCACCGATGCGCGCGAGGAAACCGCGCAGGCGCGCCGTGCGGTCGGCCTCCAGTCGTTCGGGCGACCACCACTGGCTCTCCTCGAGCCGGCGGCGCAGCGCGACGCTGTCGTGGCCCTTCAACCGCTCGTGCAGCGGGAAGAGCCATCCGGAGGCGAAACGGGTATAGATCGAAGTCATGTCATGCAGACCCGGCCGACCCACGGTCGACCATCATTTCGCGGAAATGCCCGAGCAGCACGGAAATCTGCTTGTCCCAGGTATTGTCGCGCGCATACGCGATGATGCACTCGCGATCCCAGTCGGTTTCGAGCGCGCGCCCGATCGCGTCGCGCAGCGCGTGCGGCTCGCCGAATGGCACGATCGTTCCGAGTTTCGGCGCATTCACGACCTCGGCGTTGCCGCCGACGTCGGTCGTCACGACCGGCAGCCCGCAGGCCATCGCTTCGAGGAAAACGTTCGCCCAGCCTTCGTTGCGTGTTGGCAGCACGAACACGTCGGCCGCGCTCAGGGGAATGTGCAGCTGGTCGGGCGGCAGCGGACCGGTGAAGATCACGCGCTGCCCGAGTCCGAGCTTGTGCACCTGATCGCGGAGCAGCGCCGTCATGTCGCCTTCGGGGCTCGGTCCGCCAACCGCTATGTAGTGCAGAGACGGAAAGCGCTCGAGTAGCGCAGGCAGGAGCTCGATAACGCGATGGAAGCCCTTGCGTTCGACGAGACCGCCGACCGACACTAGCACCTTCGCGTCGTCCGGCAAGCCGAGCTCGCGGCGTGCCTGCTCGGTCGGAATCGGGCGAAAACGCCCGAGGTCCACGCCGTTGCCGACGACCGAGACATGTCGCGGCGCGACCCCTTGCTCGACGACGAGCCGGCGCAGCGAATCGGACACGCTGAACACGCGCGTCGCACCCCGGACCGCGTCGAGCACGCGATCCCGCAGCAGCGCGTCGGCGAGATGGCGCGACTCGGTGCCGCGCAGCGTGACCGACACCGGCAGGCCGAGCCAGCGACCGAGTGTCGCAGCGGCGTACCCGCAGGGGTACGCGAAATGCGCGTCGATGACGCCGATCCGCCGCTCGCGGCGCAGCCGCCGCATCAGCGGCAGCGTGCACACCGCCATCGACAGCCCGTCGAGGCGGCGCAGCACGCCCGGAACGGCGAGAAAACGGGGAAACAGCACGGTGACGTCCTGCTGTGTTTCCTCGCGCGGCGGCATCGGGCGATAGCCCGGTTTGAAGCGGCTGATGATCGACTGGAACGGAAACCACGGCTGCGGCGACACGACGACGAGCGGCGCATACTCCCCCATCCGGAACATGCGTTCGCGGACGAAAAGACCCGCATTGGGCTGAACCGTGCTCGGGAACAGCGACGAATAGATCGCGATGCACGGCAGCTCTTTCGTGGTGACGGGCCGCGACGTGGAGGATTCGCGCATCATCGCGGCGCCCTTCCCGATTCGCGTTGCGCACCGCGGCGAAGCCGCAGCCAGACGGCCAGACAAACGATCGTCGCGACCGCGAGTACCACGGCTGCAAGCAGCCGCAAGCGCAGCCAGTAGATCGACTCGCGCTGCGCCTCGTTGTCGGGCGTTTCGAGAATCCGCACCGCAGGATGCACGCCGGCGGCCACGCCACCGAGCTGTTCGAGCGCGCGATGGGCGTCGCCGAGCGTGCGCACGATCGGGGACTGGTCGTACTCGAACACGTTGTTCCCCCACCACATGTACCATTCCGGCAACCCGCGGCGGTAGTAGGCGATCGCCTTGTCCTCGTACTGATAGCCCGGCGGCGCAGACGGCTCGATCCGGACGAGGCGGAGCGGCGTGTCCCCCGCAAGCGCCGTCCTCAGTTCGATCGCCGACAGCGGCTCGCCGTTTTCGCCGGTGAAATACATGTTATTGAAGACGTCGATGGCGACCCAACGGCTGCGACCGCTGTCCCAGATCTCGTTGAAGATGTGGCCGTGGCCGCCGAAGCCGTCGAACGAGAACGCCCACGGTCGCGAGAACACGCCAGCCACGTTGGCGAGACCGGTGAAGACGTCGGCGAAGTCGCCGCAATAGCCTTCGCCCCGCGTCGTGATGCGGCGGTAGGTGTCGTCGAGGTCGGACTGGATCGCGCCGCCATTGCGCTTGCCGCTCGCGAGAAGATGCCGGCCGATCGCGAGCGCACTTGCCCAGTCGTCACCTTCGACACGCAGGGAGTGCTCGCGGACGGCCTCGGCATAAAGCGGGTTCGGCGTTGCGTCGTCGAGGTCGAACGCCTCGGGCGCCGCCGCCGGTGACCACTCGTAGACCGCCGGCTCGGCTTCGAGCAGTAACGCGTTGCGCATCCGCACGAGCTCGGCGGAGTTCTGGAGATGTGGCACGAGCGTCGCGGCAGTTACAGCTGAGAGAATCGACGACACTACGAACAGCGCGAACCACACGCGGGCGAGCCGCGCGTGACGGCTCGTTCCGTCGATCCGGTCGTCGGTGCGCTCGCCGCTCATCGCGCGCTCCGCGTCACCAGCACAGCCCATCGACCCGCGCCGCGAGCATCCCCGCGTTCGGTAGATTCACGAGATCGAGCACGTACTGATCGGCCCGCGCGTGTGTCGCGAGCGCATCGAAGATCGCCGGGTTCGACACGCCGACGACGAGCACGTCCGTATTCCCGATCACGTCGGCCAGATCCGGCTTCAGCAGCTCGCCGATGTGCGGCAGCTGCGTTTCGATGAAGCGCCGGTTCGCGCCGAGCAGGCGCGACAGCTGCACGTCGGGATCGTAGATCGACAGCTGCATGCCCTTGCCGATCAACTGCTCGGCAAGCACGACCAGCGGGCTCTCGCGCAGGTCGTCGGTGCCGGTCTTGAACGACAACCCGAGCATGCCGACCTTGCGACGGCCGGTGTCGAGGATCTTCGCGATCGCGCGGTCGATGTGCTGGCGGTTCGACTGCAGGATCCCGGACAGCATCGGCAGCTCGACGTCGCGCGTCTTCGCGAGGTACGCGGTCGCGCGCAGGTCCTTCGGCAGGCATGAGCCGCCGAACGCGAAGCCCGGCTTCAGGTACGCCGGGGAGATGTTGAGCTGCGTGTCCTGGCAGACAAGTTCCATGACTTCGAACGGGTCGACGCCGAGCGCATCGCACAGACGCGCGGTCTCGTTCGCGAACGTGATCTTCAGCGCGTGGAAGTTGTTGCAGCAGTACTTCATCATTTCCGCGGCGCGCACCGAGGTGCGCAGGAACTTGCACGGCAGGTGGCCGAAGAGCTCGCGCAGCCGCTCGACGGGGTAGTCGTCGTTCGCACCGACGACGGTGAAGGGCGGCTTGTCGTAGTCGCGGATCGACGAGCCCTCGCGCAGGAATTCCGGCTGGAAGCACAGGTGGAAATGCTCGCCGTCGCGCTTGCCCGACTCGGCCTCGATGATCGGCCGCAAGGTCTCCTCAACCGTGCCGGGCACGAGCGTCGAGCGGAACACGACGACGTGCGGCGTTGCCTTGTCGCGCAGCGCGCGGCCGATGTCTCGCGCAAGCCGAAGCACGGCGCCCTGGTCCTGGCTGCCGTTCGCCGCCGACGGCGTGCCGACGCAGACGAGCGACAGTTCGCTTCCAAGCAGCGCCTCGCGCACGTCGGTCGCCACCGCGACGACGCCGCTCGCGGCGACCTTCGCCATCAGCTCGACCATGCCTTCCTCGACGACCGGTGTCGTGCCGGCGCGGATCAGGTCGAGCTTCGCGGCGTCGATATCGACGCCGATCACCGAATGCCCGTCGCGCGCGAGGCACGCGAGCGACACCGCGCCGACGTATCCGAGTCCGAAAATGCTGATTTTCATTCGACGATTTCCCTGTTGGACTGGTGCTGGTTGTTGTTGTCGTGCCGTGCGATGCAGCGCTCGACGATCGCGTCGAGGCGCGCCATCGATCGCGGCCACGCGTGGTGCGTGAGCATCCGCTGCCGCCCGGCGTGCGCGAGCCGTGCCCGTTCGTCCGGGTCTTCGGCGATCCGCAGGATCGCTTCGGCGTATTGCGCGGGTTCGTTCGCGACCAGGAAATGCTCGTCGGCGAGCGCGTCGACGCCGCCGGCCGCGACGCCGCTCGAGACGACCGGCACGCCCATCGCCATCGCCTCGAGGATCTTGTTCTGCGTGCCGCGCGCAATGTTGAGCGGCGCGACCATCGCCGCCGAGCGCAGCACGTACGGGCGCACGTCCGGCACCGAGCCGGTCACCGTGACACCAAGCAGCTCGCCGAGCTTTTTCACTGCCGGCGAGGGGTCGGCGCCGACGATCACCAGCTTCATCCCCGGGCGGCGAGCACGCACGAGCGGCCAGGCGCGTTCGCAGAAATCGAACATGCACTCCTGGTTCGGGTAGTAGTCCATGCGCCCGATGAAGCTCACCGTGTCAGCGTCGTACCCCTGCCCGTCCGGCTTGAAGAATTCCGCGTCGACGCCGTTCGGGAACCAGTCCGTCGCGACGCCGGTGCCGTAGCCTTCGAGCGTCTCCCACTCGGCGCGAGTCGTCGCGGTGCAGAGGTCGAAAAGTTGCGCGAGCCGGCGCTCCTCGCGCTCCATCTTGCTGCCTTCGAGCCAGTAGCCGAGCTTCAGCGGGAACGGCTTGTAGCGCACGTACTCGAGCCACTTCTGCGAGTCCATGTCCCCGAAATCGAGGATCTTCGGGATGTCGCGCACGTGGCTCACGTACTGCGCGACCGACGAGCAATGCACGAAGATCAGGTCGAAGCGCTCGGCCGCGAGCAGCGCATTGACCTTCTCGGCGAGCTCCGGCGACCAGAAGAAGCCCATCGACGACGGCACGGCGGTCGGCAGCCGCGCCACCATGCGCAGCACCTGCACCGGGTTCGACACCTTGCCGATCTCGAAGCGCTCGCAGTGCGGCGCGATGCCGGCGCCCTCCTCGGCCTCCGCGTCCGAGCGCGCGATCGAGCACACCGTCACGCGATGTCGCTGCGACAGGTGACGGATCATGTTGAACGGCCGGATCTTGCCGCCGCGCTTCGGCGGGAACGGGAAGCGGTGGCACACGTAGAGGATGTTCATCGCAGGAAGCCCTTCAGCTCGGCGGCGACCTCGTCGGGCGAGCGACGGTCTAGGTACATCCGGCTCCAGATTTCGAGGTTCATCATCGCAAGCAGCGCGTCGGTGCCGTCGATGCGGGCCGCGTCGTGGTCGGCGACGAGGCGTGCGACGGCCTTCGGATCGAACAGGCCGCGGTCGCGCACGACGTCGGTCGCGAGCAGGCGGTGCAGCACCGGCGCGAGCTCGCGCTTCAGCCAAGCGCCCATCGGCGTACCGAAGCCGCGCTTCTTGCGGTCGAGGATGTCGGCCGGCAGCACGTCGGCGAGCGCCGCCTTCATCAGGTGCTTGAGCCGCCCGTCGCGGACCTTCAGCGATTCGGGGATCGCCGCCGCGAGTTCGACGAGCGCGCGGTCGAGCAGCGGCACGCGGCATTCGAGCGACACCGCCATGCTCATCTTGTCGGTGAGGAGCAGCAGGTCGTCCGGGAGCTGCGTCTCGGCGTCGACGGCGAACATCCGGTTCAACGGGTCGTCGTCGCCGGCCGAGGTGAACGCGGCGGCGAGCGCGTCACGATCGGCCCCGTGCCCGGTCATTAGCTCGGCGACGACGTCGCGGTCGAGCACCTGCAGGTAATGGCGGTAGCGTTCGTCCGCCGACATTTCGGCCGACGCGAGAAAACCGCGCGCCAGCCGCATCGTATTCAGCAGTTTCGAATGGCGGTCGGCGGGCAGCAGCGACGCGGTGCGCGACATCAGGTCGCGCGACCAGCGCGGCAGGCGCTGCAGCTTCTTCACGTAGTGACCGCCGAGATAGCGCCGATAGCCGCCGAAAAGCTCGTCGCCGCCGACGCCCGACAGGATGACCTTCACGTCGCGGCGCGCGAACTCGGAGACGAGGTAGGTCGTGATGAAGGCCGAATCGGCGACCGGCTCGTCCATGTGCCACAGCAGCTTCGGCAGCAGGCCGACGACGTCGGGCTTGACGACGATCTCGTGGTGCTCGGTGCCGAAGAGCTCGGCGACACGCCGCGCATAAGGCAGCTCGTTGTAGAGCCGCTCGGCCTCGCCGCCCTCGAAGCCGATCGCGTAGGTGCGGATCGGCTGGCCGGAGTGCTTCGCCATGAACGCGACGACCGCGCTCGAATCGACACCGCCCGACAGGAAGGCGCCGATCGGCACGTCGCTGACCATCTGGCGCTCGACCGCGGCGTCGAGGCCGGCGCGGATGCGCGCGACCCATTCGGCCTCGTCGACGCCGCGCTCGACCCGCGACGGCAGCCGCCAGTAACGCCACTCGCGGACCTCGCCGTTCTCGACCGCGAGCAGCGTCGCCGGCGGCAGCTTGCGAATGCCGGCGAACATCGAATGCGGCGCAGCGACGTAGCCGAGGTGCAGGTAGTCGGCGACGGCGTCGCGGTCGAGCTCGCGCGGCACGCCGGGCAGCGCGAGCAGCGCCTTCGCCTCGGTCGCGAACGCGAGCATCTTCGCCGAGCGATGCATGTACAGCGGCTTGACGCCGAGCGCGTCGCGGCCGATCAAGAGCCGCCCGCGGCGTGCGTCCCACAGCGCGAAGTCGAACATGCCGTCGAGCCGGTGCACGAAGTCGTCGCCGAACGCGTCGTAGAGATGCAGCAGCACTTCGCTGTCCGAGCCGGTCTTGAAGCGGTAGCCGCGCGCGACGAGCTCGCCGCGCAGCTCGCGGAAGTTGTAGATCTCGCCGTTGCAGACGATCCACAGGCTGTCGTCGGCGTTCGAGATCGGCTGGTGGCCGCCGGCGAGGTCGATGATCGACAGGCGACGCATTGCGATGCCGCAGCGGCCGGACGCGTCGACATGCGCCCCTTCGTCGTCCGGCCCGCGGTGGCGGGTCACGTCCCCCATCGTCGACAGCTGCTCCGGCGACACGCGTTCGTCGTCGAAGCGGTAAATGCCGTGGATGCCGCACATGATCTAGCTGGCCCCCGCGAGCGCGGCGTCCCCGGCGCGCATACCGAGCGCCCGGCGGTAGACGTCACGGTAGCGGCCGACGCTGTTCGCCCAGGTCCGCTCACGCTCGACGAACGCACGCGCCTGCGCGCGCACCGCCGGCCACGCATCGCGCGCGTCGAGCACCGCCGCGATCGCCGAGACGAGCGCATCGATGCTGCCGGCCTTGAACAGGAAACCGGTCTCGCCGTGGCGCACCAGCTCGCGGTGCCCGCCGACGTCGGACGCGACGAACATCCGCCCCTGCGCCATCGCTTCGAGCGGCTTCAGCGGCGTGACGATCTCGGTGAGCCGGATCGGCAGCCGCGGATACGCGAGCACGTCGATCAGGTCGTAGTACTTCTGCACCTCTTCGTGCGGCACGCGCCCGGCGAACACGACGCGCCCGGCGACGCCTTCGGCCTCCGCCTGCCGGCGCAGCGCGTCCTCCTGCATGCCGCCACCGACGAGGAGCAGCCGAAGGTCCGGGAACCGTCCGACGAGCCGCGCGAGCGCCGACACGAGCAGATGCAGCCCTTCGTAGCCGTAGAACGAGCCGGCGAAGCCGATGACCGTCTTGCCGTCGAGCCCGAGCCGCGCGCGCAGCGCGGCGTCCGGTTCGCCGCCGAAACTGAAGGCGCCCGCGTCGACCGCGTTCGGGATCACCGTGACCTTGTCCGGGCGCACGCCGCGCATCAGGATGTCGCCGCGCAGGCCTTCGCAGATCGTCGTTACCTCGTCGGCGCGGTGCAGCGCGAAGCTCTCGAGCGCGCGGGACATCCGGTATCGCACGCTGCCCTCGGTCGTCGTGCCGTGATCGACCGCGGCATCCTCCCACGACGCGCGCATCTCATAGACGACGGGCAGCTTGCGGCGCCGGCCCACCCACAGGCTCGGCAGGGCGTTCAGCACCGGCGAATGCGCGTGGATCACGTTCGGCTGCAGCGCTGCGACGAGTTGATCAATGCGCGCGGCGGTCAGCCGCATCTGGCCGAGCAGCCCGACGCCGTCGCCGGCCGGCGTGCGATGAAACTGCAATCCGCCCGCCTCCTCGACGCGGCCCGGCGAGCTCCCCTGCTTCGGCGTCGTCAGGTGGAAGGTCTCCCAGCCGAGCGCCCGCTGCTCGCGCAGGATCGCGGCGGTGCGGAAGGTGTAGCCGCTATGCAGCGGGAGCGAATGGTCGAGGACGTGCAGGATTCGCATACGTCAGACCGCCTCGGCAAGATCGCGCACCGGCTGCGACGGCAGCCGCGAATGGCGCAGGAAGGCCTCGAACATCATCAGCGACCACAGTGGCGAGCTGTAGTCGCGGGCGCCCGACTGGTGCGCGTCGACGAGATGACGGAGGTATTCGGCATTGAAGACACCGGTGGCGGCGAGTGTGTCGCCGAGCACCGCATCGCGAACGCGACGCCGGAGCGGACCGCGGAACCAGCGCGCGAGTGGCACCGAAAAGCCCATCTTCGGCCGGTACAGCACGTCGTCCGGCAGCAGCGGCTCCATCGCCTTCTTGAACAGGTACTTCCCTTCCTGCCCCTTGACCTTCAGGTGCGACGGCAGCGTCGCGAGCCATTCGACCAGCGGGTGGTCCATCAGCGGCTCGCGCACTTCGAGCGAGTGCGCCATGCTCGCGCGGTCGACCTTCGTGTTGATGTCGCCGACGAGATAGGTCTTGAGGTCGACGTACTGGATCAGCGCCAGCGGGTCATCGGTCCCGGCGGTCGCGGCATGGCGGCGGAACACGTCGATCGCGCCGTAGCCGCCGAGCTCGCGGCGGAAGCCGTCCGAAAACAGTTGCCGGCGCATGTCGTCGCGCAGGATCGACACCGAGTGGAAATACGCCTGCACCGAATCGCGCGCGAGCGCCTCGAAAGTCGTCTTCGCACGGAACACGCGCGGCGCCCAGTCCGCCTTCGGGTAGACGCGCCCGAGCAGGCCGAACATCGGCTGGCGCAGCCCGAGCGGCAGCGCGCCGCGCATTTTCTCTTCCATCAGGTGCAGCCGGTAGCGGCGATAGCCCCCGAAGCTCTCGTCGCCGCCGTCGCCGGATAGCGCCACCGTCACGCGCCGCCGCGCGAGCTGGCACACCCGCCAGGTCGGAATCGCCGAGCTGTCCGCGTATGGCTCGTCGTACAGGCACGCGAGCGAATCGATCAGGTCGAAGTCGTCGGATTTCACGGTCTCGACGAGATGGTCCGTGCGATAGCGGTCCGCGACCTTCTGCGCGAATTCGGACTCGTTGAACGCCGGGTCGTCGAACGCGATCGAGCAGGTGTGCACCGGCTCGTTGGAGAGGCCCGCCATCGTCGCG
The DNA here is from genome assembly GCF_036675785.1 of Aromatoleum sp. NCBI lineage: Bacteria > Pseudomonadati > Pseudomonadota > Betaproteobacteria > Rhodocyclales > Rhodocyclaceae > Aromatoleum > Aromatoleum sp. The sequence continues at coordinate 65,372 of NZ_JAKFEF010000022.1, read as the reverse complement.
ACGACCGCGCTCGAATCGACGCCGCCCGACAGGAACGCGCCGAGCGGCACTTCGGCGATCATCCGCAGGCGCACCGACTCGCGCAACCGCGCGATCAGCTCGGCGGCCGCATCGGCGGCCGACACCGGGTTGTCGAGCGTGAAGCGCACGTCCCAGTACGACTTCGGTTGCGGCAGCGGCTGCCCGCGGCGCAGGCACAGCGTCTCGGCCGCGCCGAGCTTCCGCGCGCCGGCAAAAATCGTGCGCGGCTCGGCGACGTAACCGAGCGCGAAGTATTCCTCGACCGCGTGCGGGTCGATGCGGCGGTCGAGCGCGGGGTGCTGCATCAGCACCTTCAGCTCGGAGCCGAACGCGAACGTCCCGTCCGGCAGCAGCGCATAGAACAGCGGCTTGACCGCGAGCCGGTCGCGCGCGAGGAAGAGCGTCGCGCGGTTGCGATCCCATAGCGCGAACGCGAACATCCCGCGGAAGCGCTTCACGCAGTCCTCGCCCCACGCTTCCCACGCGTGGACGATGACCTCGGTATCGCTGCGCGTGTGAAAGACATGGCCCAGCGCTTCGAGCTCCGGCACCAACTCCTGGAAGTTGTAGATCTCGCCGTTGAACACGACGGCGACCGAGCCGTCCTCGTTGAACAGCGGCTGCTGTCCCGTCGAGATATCGATGATCGCCAGCCGCCGGTGCGCGAGCGCGACGCCCGGCTCGAAGTGGTAGCCGCCTTCGTCGGGGCCGCGGTGCAGCTGCACGTCGTTCATGCGGCGGACGAGCTCCGGCGCGAAGTGGCGCTTGCCGCGAAGGTCGAACAGGCCCGCGATCCCGCACATGACGCGACTCCTTTGTCAGGCGAATACGCGCGACGGCATCGCCGCGTCGATCAGGTTCCCGTAGAGCGCGGCGTAGCGGTCGACCATGCCGTCGAGGCTGAATTCGGTCTCGACGCGTTGCCGTCCGGCCGCGCCATGGCGCCGGCGCAGCGCAATGTCGGGCACGTATGATGCCAGCGCGTCGGCGAGCGCGACATAATCCGCCCGGGGTACGAGCGTACCGGTTCGACCGTGATCCACGAGCTCGCCGTTGCCGCCGACGTCGGTCGCAACGACCGGCAGGCCGCACGCCATCGCTTCGAGGATCGTGTTCGAAATGCCTTCGGCAAGCGACGGCAGCGCGAAGAGGTCGAGGCTGCGCATTACGTCCGGCACGTCCGTGCGCTCGCCGGCGAGCCACACACGGTCGCCGACGCCGCCGGCGCGGATTTCCGCTTCGATCGCGCCGCGCAGCGGCCCGTCCCCGGCGATCACGAGACGGGCATCGTCCACCCCCGGCGCCCGCTGGCCGATGAGGTGCGCGAACGCGCGCACGAGATTCGTCTGGTCCTTCACGGCCTGGAGCCGGCCGACGGTGCCGATCAGCACTTCTCCGGGCGCGCCGAATGGCCCATCGGACAATGGGGCACGCCCGCCCGCCGCCGGGCGGAAGCGCGCGGTATCGACGCCGTTGCAGATGCGCTCGACGCGCCCGGGCAGGACGCGGACCGTATCGGTCAGGTAGCGCTCGAGATGCCCGGAGAGCGCGACATAGCGGCTCACGAACGGCCGGTACAGCCGCCGCATCAGCTGGAACTTCCGCCGCCGACCCTCCGGGTCGCTCACATCCCAGCCGTGTTCGCCGTGCACGCGCACCGGCACCCCCGCGGCGCGCGCCGGCACGACCGCTTCCAGCGCGGCGAGGTTGCGCGTGTGCACGATCGCCGGGCGCAGGTCGCGGAACAGCCGATAGAGCTGCGGATAGAGCTTGATGCCGTGGCCCGGCGGCTTCTCGAGCGAGAGGAATTCGACGTCCGGCTGAACGACCCGACGGCAGAACGCTGGCTCGCAGCGGGTCAGCGCGACGACGACGTGGCGGAAGCGGTCGGACGGCATCCGGTTGATGAGATTGACGACGCCGTTTTCGAGCCCGCCGACATCGAAGCGGTAGACGACGTGCATCAAGAGGTGCTGCGGCATGGTCATCGGTCCCGCTCCGGTGAGGCGGCGTCGAGGGCGGCCTCGATCGCCTCGCCGTGCGCATCGACGAACGCGCGCAACCGCTCGTCGGCGAGCAGCGGCGCGTCGAGTTCGGGGGTGACCAGCACGACGACGCTCGATTCGTCGGCCCGCCCGAGCACGCGGTCGACCGCGAGGCGCAGCTTGACCTCGACGTCGCCGGTCACGAACCGCCCGTTCACGCGGTACCAGTGCCACACCCGCAGCCGCCCGTCGGGCGCGACCAGGTCCGCGCCCTGGATCTGCCCGTTCGGCGCATCGACCGGAAAACGGGAGATGACTCGGTTGCGGCTGCCGACAGTGACGAGGCCGTTGCCCCACGCGACCATCTCGCTGCCGTCTCGCTGGTGCGCGTACCAGGCGGCGTACGCGCCGACCGGGTTGCCGTCCGGCGCGCGGTAGATCGCGAACGCATCGCCGCGGGCCTGCGCGTAGCTCGGGCGGTAGTCCAGCCGATCGGGAGGCTCCTCGCTCCATCCCGCGGCCGGCGGGGGAAGTTGGAGGCGGACGGCGTAGTCGTCGACCGGCCGGTCGATGACCGACTGCGCAACCGGGAACGCGGCGACCGCGAGCGCGATCGGCAGCGCGCCGCGCCAGTCCGTCGACGACGGCACCGCCCGCGTCGCCGTGGCGGCGACGGGCGAAGCCGAGTCGCGCCAGCGTCCGCCGATCCAGAACATCAGCATGATCACGACGCCGAAGAAGATCCAGCCGTAGATCAAGTGATCGACGCCTGCCGCGAGCCGGTTATTCGACAGGTAACCGAGCATCACGATCAAGTAGGCGCGCAGCCAGTTCGCGACGATCGGCACCACCACCGCGACGCCCATGAAGAGCGCTCGCTTGCGCAGCGCCGTGTAGTTCAGGTACGCGTAGAGCGCGCCGATCATCGTCGACGCGACGAGGTAGCGGATGCCGCTGCACGCTTCGACGACGGACCAGCGACCGTTCGGCACGACGAAATAGAGGCCTTCCTGGTACACCGGCACGCCGCTCGCGCGCAGCGCCCCGACCGTGAACGCCGCGGTGAATTTCATCAGCGTCGGCAGCAGGAAGTCGCCGACCGGCACCGCGAACGCGAGAAACGCGAGCGGGAACAGCAGCGCGCGAGCGAGCCGCCAGCCGAGCACGCCGGCGAGGCCTGCGACGAGCATCGCGACGAGCGCGAAATGCGACGCACCGGCGACGCCGACGAGCCGGCCGACCAACCACAGCAGGCCGGCACCGACGATCGGCACGACCATCCACGGCACCGGCTGCGGGCGCAACAGCGCGACGCGGTTCCGCGCCCGCCATATGAGCCACGCGAACAGCGGTAGCACCGTGAGTCCGTGCGCGTAGGTTTCCGACCGCCACCAGATCCGCCCGATCTCGCTCGCGGTCTCCCAATACCACGCGACGAGCCAGACGAACGAAACCGCGAGCGTGACCGAGACGATGCGAAAGCCGCCGCGGACCCCGTCCCGCTCCGCACGGCCGCCGTCAACCGCGAGGTTCTCGTAATCCGCGTCGCGTTTCATCGGTCCGTCACCCCAGGTTGCGCACGATGTGCGGCCCGAGCGCGTTCGCGACCCGCAGGGGCAGACGGCGCCACAGCGCGATGAAGGTGCGGTACTTCGGATTCATCGGATTGTTCTGCGGGATCGCGTCGCGCTTGTACAGGCGGTATTCGTACGACAGCGGCTGCGGCTCGAAGCCCCAGTTCTTCTTGAAGCTGTACGGACCGGTGCCGACCTTGCTGCGGCCGAAGTCGAACAGGCGGCAGCCGCGCCGGCCGGCGCGCCGCATCAGCTCCCAGTACTTGAAATCGTTCGCCGCGACGTCGCGTGCCGCGACCGCGTCGCCGGCGTAATACGGCAGGACTTCGTCGCGGAAATAGAACGTCAGCACGCTCGAGAGCGGCTGTCCGTGGCCGTCCGTGACCGTCAGCACCTCGCAATCGCGGCCGAACTCGCGGCGCAGCCGTTCGAAGAACGCCTTCGGCAGCGCCGGCGTGCCATGCCGCAGCACGTTGTCGGCGTAGAGCGCGAAGAATCGGTCGACGCCGGCGTCCAGTTCTGCGCTCAACCCGTGCCGGATGCCCTTGCGCACCATCGCGCGCTGCTTGCGCGGAATCGCGTTGAGGTTCGCATCGTCGTCGGCCAGGATCGTCTTGCGGAAGGTCGCGTAGAGATCCTGCCGCGGCCAGTCGGCGTGGCGCGTCGTCAGGTTGCGGAATTCGAGATGCTGCACGCCGAGCCGGCGCGCGAGCGCTTCGGCCGCCTGCTCGAGTTCGACGACGCCCTCCGGCCCGCCGGCTATGCCGCCATAGACGCAGAACGGCACCGACGTCAGCGCGTTGCCGAACAGCCGGCTGCGCACGTGGGCGAGCGGCAGCACCGCGACGATGTCGCCAGCGCGCTCGGCGTAGAGAAAATAGGTCGGATGACGAAAGACGTCGCGCACGATTCCCTGCCACGCCGACAGGTGAAAGAAGGTCGCGTCCTCGCAGTCCCTAACGAAGGCGTCCCAGCGCCCCCGATCCGCTTCGGTGAGATGCTTGACGACCAAGGGCGCACGATCCATCGAACTCTCCGGGAACAGGGCGCGTCAGGCGGCGCCGTGGAATACGTGGTCCGCGCGTCCCCAGGAAAAATCGGCCAGCAGGCGGCGCAAGCGGCCTTCGGTGCGCTCGAGATTGACGTAGTGCCGGAAGCGCGTCTTCGACGATGCCTCGCGCACGCGCGGCTGCCCCGGGTCGATTTCCCACGGGTGGAAATAGAAGATCGCCGGCCGCGCGTCGTCGCGATTGACCTTCGCGATCTGCCAGCGCGACACCGCGTACGGCAACAGCCGGAAATAGCCGCCGCCGCCGGCCGGCCAGTTGCGTCCGAGCAGCCGGGTCGTCGTCACCGGCACTTCGAGCAGTCCGTTGTCGAGGCGGTACGGAAAGCGCGGCGCGTCCGGAATGCCGTAGTGGTCGTGCCGCACCGGGTAGACGCTGGAGCTGTATGCGTAGCCCGCTTCGGCGATGCAGTCGTGCGCCCACGGATTGGTCTTGCCGACCGAAAAACTCGGCGCGCGGTAGCCGCGCACCGCCAGCCCGCCGATGTCTTCGAGCACCGCGCGCGCGAGCACGATGTCGGCGAGGAAGCGTTCGCGCGACTGCGCGCTCGCCCGTTCGTGCGAATACCCGTGGCTCGCGACCTCGTGTCCGCGCTCGGCGATGCGGCGGACGAGCTGCGGATAGCGCTCCGCGACCCACCCGAGGACGAAGAAAGTCGCGCGGGCGTCGCGTTCGGCGAGCAGTTCGAGAATGCGGTCGACATTGCGCTCGACGCGGCACGGCGTGCTCTCCCAGTCGCTGCGCGGGAAATGCGGCGCGAGCGCTGAAACCTGGAAGTAGTCCTCCACGTCGATCGTGAGCGCGTTGATGATCGCCGGGGTCATGCGTGCGGCCGTGCCTTGTCGTGCGTGTCGAGCCAGCCGGCGAGGTGCGCGGCGATCCGCTCCGCGGCCCGGCCGTCCCACAGCTCCGGGATGCGCCCGCGCTTGCCGCCGCCGGCGAGCACCGCGCCGGCCGCCGCGAGGAGCGCCGCCGGGTCGACGCCGACGAGCGTGTTCGTGCCCTGCTCCACGGTGATCGGTCGTTCGGTGTTCTCGCGGATCGTCAGGCACGGCACGCCAAGCGCGGTCGTTTCCTCCTGGATGCCGCCGGAGTCGGTCAGCACCATCGTCGCGCCGGCCATCAACCCGAGCATTTCGAGGTAGCCCTGCGGCGGCAGCACGACGAAACCGGGCTCGTCGAGCCGCTGCTTCATGCCGAAACGTTCGAGGTTGTTGCGCGTGCGCGGGTGCAGCGCGATGACCAGCGGCAGCCGGCGGCCGATTTCGGCGAGGGCGTCGATGATCGGGCCGAGCGTTTCGGGGTCGTCGACGTTCGACGGCCGGTGCAGCGTCACGACGCCGTAGCCGTCGCCGATTTGCGCGGGCGAGAGCCCCGCCGTCGCGAGGAGTTCGGCCGGCGCGACGGCCTTGCGCCGGTTCGCGAGCAGGCTGTCGATCATCACGTTGCCGACGAAGACCGCGCGCGCGTCGGCGATGCCTTCGCGCGCGAGATTGTCGTGCGCGCTGCGTTCGGTCGTGTACAGGACGTCGGAAATCTGGTCGGTGAGGACGCGGTTGATCTCTTCGGGCATCCGCCGGTCCCCGCTGCGCAGGCCGGCTTCGACATGCACGACCGGGATGTCGCGCTTGGCGGCAACGAGCGCGCACGCGAGCGTCGAATTCACGTCGCCGACGACCAGCACCGCACGCGCGCCGTGTTCGTCGATGACCGGCTCGAAACGCTTCATGACCTCCGCCGTCTGCACCGCGTGGCTCGCCGAGCCGACTTCGAGGTTGACGCCGGGACGCGGCAGGTCGAGGTCGTCGAACAGCCGGTCGTTCATCGCGCTGTCGTAATGCTGGCCGGTATGCACGAGCAGCGCGCGCAGCGGCGGGCGGTGTGCGGCGAGCGCGCGGATGATCGGCGCCATCTTCATGTAGTTCGGCCGCGCGCCGACGACGCAGATCACGGGCGCCATGCGTTCACCGTCATGCGTCATGCGACCTGTCCCGGGGGTCGTCGCGGCGGACCGCCTGCAACAACTGGTTGAGTACGAGCAGCGTCGCCGACAGCGACTGCTCGAGACCGGAAATCCTCGCCTCGAGGCGCTGCACATCGAACCCGCCCGCCATGTCCGCGACCTGGTCGGCGAGCAGCGCGGGAACCTGCAGCCGCTCGGCGACGATCGATCCCGGCGCGAACATCTCCGCCGACGATCCATTGCGCGGCAAGTGCTGGCCGTTCACGGGCTGGCCTGCGGCCGGGGGGAACTCCTCGTTCAGCTCCGCGATGAGCGCGCGCACGTCGTCGCCGCCGACCTCGTGGCACGCCGTCAGGAACGCGCCGAGCAGCGCCCGGTCGCACAGGCTGTTTATCCGCCGCGGCACGCCGCCGCTGTAGCCATGGATCGCGTCGAACGCATCGTCGTCGAAGGACGGGTCGTCCTGCCAGCCGACGTGGCGCAGGCGATGCTCGATGTAGGCGCGCGTCTCCTCGGCATCCATCGGCCCGAGGTGGTACGACGCGATCACCCGCTGGCGCAGCTGCAGCATCTGCGGACCCTGCATGATGTCGCGGAACTCCGGCTGCCCGATGAGGAAGCTCTGCAGCAGCGCGTGATCCTCCAGCTGGAAGTTCGACAGCATCCGGAGTTCCTCCACCGCGCTTTCGCTGAGGTTCTGGGCTTCGTCGACGATCAGCAGCGCGCGCTTGCCGGCAGCCGCGAGCGACACGAAGAAGGTTTCGAGCGCGAGCAGCAGCCCCGGCTTGTCGAGCCCGCGGCTGGGCACGCCGAACGCGCCCGCGACCATGCGGAGGATTTCGCTCTCGTCGACCTGGGTGCTGACGAGGTTCGCCGCGACGATCCGGCCCGGGTCGAGGTGTTCGAGGAGGCTGCGCACCAGCGTGGTCTTGCCGGCGCCGACCTCGCCGGTCACGACGATGAAGCCTTCGTGCTGATGCAGCCCGTATTCGAGGTAGGCCATCGCCCGCCGATGTCCCTTGCTGGCGAAGTAGAACGCGGGGTCGGGGTTGAGCTGGAAGGGCTTGCCGCGGAACTTGAAAAATGTCTCGTACATTCGGCGTCGCTCAGAATTGCATGCCGAGACTGGCAGTCAGCACATTCTCGGTGAAATCGCTGGACCCGTCTGCCCGCTGATAACGGTAGGCCAGCGCAGCATTTGTGTAGGCGCCGAGCCGGCGGCTGACTCCGACCGACAGCATCGTGCGCCGCGTCTCGTCCTCCTCGTCGGTCGCGTGGCCGATCGAGCGCGAGCGCGTGAGAGTCGCATTCAACGACGCGTTCGACGTCAGCCGGTGGTTCAGCGACAGAATCGCCGAGTCCGTCTCGACGTCATCGAATTCCGCGAAATCGTCGCGCGGATCGGTGACCAGCGGGTCGCCGAGGCGGGAATTGTCCGAGCGCTGAAGCGCGAACGTCAGCACGTTGCGCGCGCCGATCAATGAAAAGCTGCCGCGCAGCGTGCGCGAGACGAAATAATTGTTCGTGACGAAACCGTGCGCGTTCGCGCCCGACCATTCCTGACGCGAGCCCCGCACCGCATTGAAGCGATCGACCGGGTCGGGAAAGATCAGCTCGAGGAGCGGGTTGTCGTAAAGCTGCCTGAAAGCGGGATCGTTGAAAAAGCTGCTCTGGCTATCCAGCGACGACGTGACGTCGCGCGACCAGGAGACATCCCAGACGGAGCGCGGCCGCCGGTGGTTGAGCTGCAGACTGTAGCTGCGACCGAAAAAGCGGTCTTCGGCGCTGGCCGCGATGAGGGTCCGCTCGCTGGGATGCCAGTCGAAGCCGCCGCCGGCGATCCTTCCGTGCTCCTCGTTTACCGAATAATCGTTCTGTTCGTAGCCGACGACGCCATGCAGCCGCAGCTTCCGCGACACGTTCAGATAGAGCGTCGCGCGGGAGATTTCCTCGGTGACATCGTTGGTCAGGCCATCGTCGTAGCTCGTATCCGTGCGGCCGTACGACAAGCCCCATCCGAAGCGCCCGAACGCGGTCGGGTCCGACAGGCCGATCTGCGAATCCCCGACGTTGCGCTGCAGCAGCGCGCCGCCGCCGTCGAACCACGTGCGCCGGTGGCTCGCCGCGCCCTCGGCATCGCCGAGGCGGAACAGCAGCCGGGGACCGATCGAGAACTGCCGCGTCTCATTGCTGCTGTCCGTGGAGAGGAAATCCGACGATGCGCGGCCGGAGAGTCCGGTCGTGTTGTTTCGGCTCGTCGCCGCATCCATGTCGATAAAAAGCCGGTTCCTGACCGCTTCGAGCTGCCCGTTGCCATCGAGCGCGACGAAGCTCGTGTCGCGGTCGCCTTCCCTCGCGTGAATGACATTGCGCAAGGTCGCCTGGAGGCGGCCCGTGAACCTTCCCTCCTCCCGCAGCATCACGATCGACGGCGCGATTTCGGCGACCCAGTCGCTCTTTTCGTTGTCGGACGACGCATTGATATTGTCGGAATACGTTAGCCGGGTGTCGATCGACGGCCGGATCTGCAGGGCCTGCGCGCCGGCATTGCCGGTCGCCATCAGCGCACCGACGAGTGCGAGGACTTTCAGCCCACCGCCCGCCTGTGCCGCCGCGATTGGCTCAACCGAGCGCATCGGTTCGAGGCGCAGCATCGTTGCCCTCCATCGGGGAATCCGCTCCGTGGCCGTATCCATATCCGTAGCCGTACCCGTAGCCGTATCCATAGAGCCCGGCCCGGCCGCTGTCGCCCGCCTTGTTGAGCACCAACAGCTTCACCGGGCAGGATTCGATCGTCGACAGCGCCTGCCGGATCGCGCCGTGCGTCGTGCGCTCCGATTCGACAACGATCAGCACCTGCCCCATGTGCGACGCGAGCACGCGCGCCTCGGTCGTCGCGAGCAAGGGCGGAGAATCGAACACGACGATCCGGTCGGCATAGCGGTTCGCCATGTCCTCGAGCATCCGGTTCATCGCCTCGGACGCGATGAGTTCAGTCGCGCGCTGGTGCTGCATGCCGGCGGGCAGAATCGACAGTTTTTCGACGTTGGTGCGCAACATGACCTCGGACAGGTCGCCGACCTCGCCGACTAGGACGTCCATCAGCCCCTTCTTCGGCGGCAGACCGAGCTTCTGCAGCACCGAGGGCCGGGAAAAGTCGGCGTCGACCAGCAGCACGGTGTGATCGAGTTCGAGCGCGATGCTCATCGCGAGGTTGATCGCCGTGAACGACTTGCCCTCGCCCGGCAGCGCGCTCGTCACCATGATCAGGTTGCCGTTCTCGATGGCCGCGGCGCCCCGGCCTTGCGCGTTATGGAGCAGCGGCCGCTTGATGACGCGATATTCCTCGGCGATCACCGAGCGCGGCTGGCTCGGGGTGACCATCCCCATCTGCGCGAGCCGGTCGATATCGAGCTCGATCGACGGCCCGGCTCCCGTCCCCCACTTCGCGTTCTCCCGCATGTCGCGCAGCGCGTTCGCCGACAACGCTGCAGCCGTCGCAGTCGAGTTCGCTCCTGCCGGGCGGGACGCCGCGGCAGAAGCGTCCACCACTTCGGAGGGGGCGTCGCCCTCGGCCTGCCGGAGTTGACCGAGCCGTTCGACAGCTTTCTCAATGAGACTCATCAGTCGATCTCCTAGCCCTGCAGCACCTGGACCAACACGGTCATACCCGCAATGACGACCACGAAACTCGCGAGGCCGCCGCCGAAGGCGACGAGGCTGCGCCTGGCCGCGCGTGCCGTGCCGGGGTCGGGAATCATTGACACCGCGCCGAGGACCGGCAGTCCGGTGATCTCGCGCAGCGTGCGGATGTCGGCGAACGCCGGGCGCAGCTGGGAAAGGAGGAAGGTCAGCGCGATGCCGACCCCGAGCGCGACCAAGCCGGCGAGCGGCATCAGCAGCGCGCGGTTCGGCGCCGCGGGCTTCGTCGGCAGGCTCGGCGGGTCGATCACGCGGAACTCGGTGATGCCGCCCTGCGCGCTCATCTCCATCGTCATGCTCGCCGATTCGCGTCGCGCGACCAGCGCCTCGTAGTTGCGCTTGTGGATCTCGTAATCGCGGTTCAGCTGCGTCTGCTCTGCTTCGATCTTCGGCAGCAGTTCCGACGACTCGCGCAGCTGGTTCTGACGCGCCTGAAGCTCCTGCACCCGCGCGGTCAGCGACGCGACCCTCGCTTCCGCGTCCGCCAGCGAGATCTTCATCTGCTGGATCACCGGGTTCGCGTTCGGCGCCCACACCGTCGGCCCCGTCTGCTGCATCGCCTCCACTTCCTTCTGCTTCTGCGCCTCGAGTTGGGCGATCACGCTGCGCGTGCCGGTGACGTCCGGGTGCGCCTCGGTGTAACGCTGCAGCAGCGCGTCGAGATTCTTCTTCAACACGTCGATGCGTCCGTCAATCTCGGGAATCGACACCGCCGCCGGATTCGAAGGCTGAGCGAGCAGCACCGGCTCCTCGCCGACGAGCTGACGTCGCAGCGAGTCACGCGAGTTCTCGACTTCCTTCAGCTCGAGCTGGGCCTGGCTCAGGCGCCCCGCAAGGTCGGCCAACTGCGACACGTAGTCGCGGCCGCCGTCGCCCAGCAGGCCCATGTTGCGCAGACGGAAATCCTTGAGCCGGTTTTCCGCTTCGGCCAGCTTCTGCTCGTAGCTCGCGATCTGCTCGTCGATGAAGCGCCGTGCGGAACTCGAGTCCTGCTGCTTGCCGACGAGACCGGACTCGACGAACAGCGACACCAGCGCCTGCACGATCTGCCGCGCGCGCTCGGGATGGTGGTCCTGATACGCGAGATTGAAGAGGTTGTCGCGGCCGGTGCCGCTGATCCGCAGACCCTTCGTCAGCTGGGCGATCAGCGCCTCACGCTCGGCCGCATCGCCCGTCGTGAGATCGAGATCGGCCATCGTGATGAGTTTCTCGACGTTCGGGCGCGTGATCAGCGTTCGGCTGAGGATCGCGACCTGCTGGTCGATGTTCGGCTGCACCGCGAGGCCCGACATCAGCGGGCGCAGCACCGACTGGGTATCGACGAAAATCCGCGCCGACGACTCGTAACGGTCGGGCATCAGGTAGATCGCAACCCCGCCGGCGACCCCCGCGATCCACGTCAACACCAGCCCCCACCACCGGAACCGCCACATGCCCCGCAGGTAGCCGAATATCTGGGCAAGAAGTTCTTCCATGAGCGTCCTCGAAGCACCCGGCCTCCCCCTCGCGGTCGCGTTCGATCGCGGGAGTCCAGCCGATGCGAAGAATCGAATTCAGGAGATCAGAACCAGCTCTGCGGAATGATCAGGACATCACCCGGCTTCATTTCCACGTTCGCGGAAACGTCGCCGTCCTTGATCAAATCCTCGATCCGGACGCTGTATTGCTTGTTTCCCTCTCCCGTCCGCAGGATCGACGCGCCGTTGCCGTCGGCGAACTCGGTCACGCCACCGACCGCGATCATGACGTCGAGCAGGGTCATCTTCTGGACGTAGGGCAGGACCTGTGGCGTCGCGGCTTCGCCGACGACGCGGATCTGCTCGCTGTACGGACCGACGAAGTTCGTCACGATCACCGTGACGACCGGCTCGCGAATGAACTTCGAAAGCGCCTGCTCGATATCCCGCGCGAGGGTCGATGAATCCTTGCCGATCGCCGGCAGATCCTCGACGAGCGGAGTGGTGATCTTGCCGTCCGGCCGCACCGGCACCGACATCGACAATTCGGGATTGCGCCAGACGACGATGTTCACCGCATCGCCCGGCCCGATTACGTAATTGTATTCGGCACTCGCCGCGGCGGCCGGCGCCGGCGGATATGACGATGTCGCACAACCGGCGAGCAATACCGCCGTAACCGTCAGGCCGAACACCCTGAGACTATTACTCCCTGCCATTTTTATGTCCCCTCGTCAGGATGAATACCGAGCTTACTCCATCCAGCTATTTTCCTTCTGTTACAAGACCTTGCGAATATTTCCCACAGCCCGGGATACACATACGCTTACAGCGAATGAAAGTAGCGTTCCGGTAAAGTTCGCTCCGCGGTCGAGGACAGATCGCTCTCCTCTGTCCTATTCGATATGCCGCTGTTCTTGTTAAACGACTGCGAGGCGCGAAGACAAATGACTGAAACAGCTTACCATGTGGAACGCGCCCCGGAGTTCAAGGGACCATCGCTGAAACCGACGTTTTCAATTAAGGATCATGGGTCGCAATTAATGCCCTCCGAATTCGCGATCAGACGGGACGGCTACCATGTTCGGCTCGCCGACCACCGGATGGAATCGCTGAAAACCCGAATCAGCACGTTGGTCCAACGGATGTATTCGTGGCGCGGACTGGAAACCGAACACCCGGTCATGCATGCGCAACGTCCCGGTCAAACCACGCTCGTCGCCTGCAAGGGGGACCTGCTCTTCGGCACCCTGACGGTCGGCGTCGATTCCGCTCAAGGTCTTCTCGCAGACACGCTGTATCGCCCCGAAATCGACCAGGCGCGACGCAAGGGCGCGCGGGTCTGCGAAGTCACCCGGCTTGCGATGGACCCGTCGCACAGCTCCCCCGAAGTGATGGCGACGGTGTTCCACCTCGCGTTCATCATCACGCGGCTGATCAACAACATGACCGACCTCTTCATCGAGGTGCACCCGCGGCACACCGGCTTCTACCGCCGGATGATGGGCTATCGCGTCGCGGGGCCCGAGCGCACGTGTCCGCGCGTCGGCGCTCCCGCGGTATTGATGCGGCTGTCGCTCGAACATGCCGAAGAGCAGATCCAGCGCCTTGGCGGCAACCAGCCAGGCCCGGAGCGCAGTCTTTACCGCCTGTTCTTTTCGCCGAGCGAGCAGGATCAGCTGTTGTTGAAGCTGCGCGGAACGCAATGCGGCGTCTGAAGCGAAAGTCGTCGGCAGCATCCTCCCCTCCCCGCTCCGGCATCGATCCGAACCCGGCACGGCCGGTTTCTGCCAGCACGAATCGCCGAAATCGTCTCAAATTACTATAGGTGCCGCCGCGCAGATTTGCGCAGGGGACCGGGGAATCCGTGCGCGCGCGTTAAAACCAGCGCCGCAATTCCAGATACACCCGGTCACGATTCGCGAAGCGCCCGAACAGCCCGTTTTGCCCGCCGCCGAACAAGTCGACGCCGACCTGCCCGCGCCAATCGCGCGTCAGGCGCCACGCGACTTTCGGCCGGACCATATAGTCCTTATGCTCGATGCTCGAAGCGAGCAGCACCTCGGCTTCGATGTCGTCGCCGAGCTTGCGATTGACGAGCAGCGTGAGGCCCCGCTCGTGGCGCTCGACGCCCATCGCCGCCTCGTGCGACCGGATCACGTGCCCGTAATGCTGGATGTTGAACCGCCACTGGTCCTCGACAGGAATATCGACGCCGACGATGTAATCGAACGTGTCCGATGGTTTCAGGCCGAACGGCGCGGCCGGGTCCGCGGTGTTGATGCTTCGCCCGTGCGTATGCACGGCTTCGCCTTTCAGCACGAACGCCCCGAGATCCTTCGACACCGTCCCGCCGATCTGGCGGATGCGGTCATGGCGCAATTCGAAAGTCGGCGCGGGCGAAATCCGGTAGAGCGTCGGCGACACGTCGAGGCTGCGATAGTAGAACGCGGACAGGTCCCACCCGTTGATCAGATGTGTCGCACGGACACCCCAGTTCGTGTTCTCGATGCTGTCCGCCGGCTTGCGCTCGTGCACTCGCGAGTCCGGCGGCAGTGGAAACGGAAAAAAATCCCCGCCGGGCTTGCCGACTTCGTCGTAGCTCGGCACCGGGATCCACAGCAGCTCGAGGTAGGAGTTCTCGCCGAAATATTCGGCGCGCGCGGCCCACTGCGGAATCCGCATCGCTTCGAATTCGGGCAGGAAGAACTCGCGCATGTCGCGCGCGGAGACGACATCGGCGAGAAAGATGCCGACGACTTCGCCCCAGACGACGTGCTGGCGGCCGAAGCGGAACTCCCAGTCACCCGCGGACGTGTCGATATACGCCTCGCGCACCGAAAACTCGCGACGCTGGTCGCGTCGCACCGGCTCCGGATAATGCCCGTCTTCGAGATCGTACGCGCCGTCGCCATCGAGCCGCCCGGACAGCTTGAACTTCGCCCGCTCGCCCAGCGTGCCGTTCGCCGCCAGTTCGAAACGCGCGCGCAGCTTCGACCAGTGCGCCGGCTCCTCGTACGCATAGGCCGTGCTCGCTTCCGCATAGCCGCTCCAGCGCAGGCCGCTTCCGGACGGCTCGGCCGGGGCGAGCGGCTTGTCGAGATCGAACAGCGCATCGATGTCGTCCGCCGCCGTAGCGAGGACCGACCAAAGGCTGCACACGACGAGCGCTGCGACCCCGCGCCGGATTGCAGTCACCGCCCCGCTCCGGGACCCGCGAAGGTCGAGGCATCGACACCCGAAGCCGCGGGCCGCGCCTCGCGTTCGGCCTTCCGGTCTTCCCCGACGATCGAGCCGTCCTCGAAATAAACGAGCTGATCGGCGAGGTTCATCACGTGGCGGTCGTGCGTCGAAAAGACAAACGTCGTTCCAGAGCGCCGGTTGATCTCCTTCATCAGCTCGAGAATGCTCTCCCCGGTGTGACGGTCGAGGTTCGCGGTCGGCTCGTCGGCGAGCACGATCTTCGAGTGCGTCGCGAGCGCACGGGCGATCGCGACCCGCTGCCGCTGGCCACCGGAAAGCTGATTCGGCCGATGGCGCGCGAACTTCGCCAGCCCGACCATTTCGAGGTAATGTGCGACGCGTTCGCGGCGCTCGTGCTTCGACAGCTCCGGGAATTGCAGCAGCGGGTACTCGACGTTCTCTTCGGCAGAGAGCACCGGCAGCAGGTTGAACGTCTGGAAAATGAATCCGATCGTGCGCGCACGCAGGTCCGCGAGCTGGTCCGGCGTCTGCCCCGACACATCGCGCCCGTCGATCAGAACGCGCCCGGAGGTCGGCGTGTCTATACAGCCGATGATGTGCAGCAGCGTCGACTTGCCGCTGCCGGACGGCCCGGCAATCGCGAGAAACACGCCCGGCTCGATCGTCAGCGACACGTCGCGCAAGGCCTGCACCTCCTGCTCGCCGAGCCGATATTGCTTGCTGACGTTCAAGACCTGCACGATCGCCATATTGCCCGGGCCCGCAGTGATGAAACCGAAATAAGGATAGCACTCATGGACGATAACGTACGCCCCCGCCGGTGTTTCATTTCGGCGCTCGCCGCCGGCTTCCTCGCCCCCGCGATTGCACGCGCAGCCGAGTCGCAGCCCCCTGCGCAAGGCGACGAAGCAGCGCGCAAGCTCGTCGCGCAGGCCGATGCGATCCGCTTTCCGCGCGAAAGCTTCCAGAGCGATATCACGATCACGAACTTCAGCGACGGACAGGCCGGTGACGAGCGCAAGTACCGCATCCTTTCGCGCGGCAACGAGGACACGATCGTGCTGACCGTCGAGCCCGCGTCCGAGCGCGGCCAGGCTCTGCTGATGCGGGGACGCGACCTGTGGGTCTTCATGCCGTCGGTGTCGCAGCCGGTGCGCCTTTCGCTCGCTCAGCGGCTCACCGGCCAGGTCGCGAACGGCGACCTCGCACGGGCCAACTTTTCGGGCGACTACCGTTCGGTGATCGTCGGCGCCGACACCCTCGACGGTGTCGCGACGCAGGTCCTCGACCTCGCGGCCGTCGACCGCAGCGTGACCTATGCGAAGGTCAAATACTGGGTCGCGCAGAAGGATGCGCGCCCGATCCAGGCCGAGTTCTACGCGCTGTCGGGACGCCTGTTGAAGACTTGCCGCTACGAGGAGTTCCGCCCCCTCGCCGGCCAGACTCGCCCGACCCGGCTCGTGATGGAAGACGCGTTGAAGAAGGGCGACAAATCCGTGCTCGTGTACGAGTCGATGCAGTTGCGCGAACTGCCCGAACGGATGTTTACCCGCGAGTACCTCCGCCGCCTGGACTGACGGGCGAAGACGTCCGGCCGCAAACGGTCGCACCGGAGCGCTTCCCGTTCAGGTCCCCCGCTTGCTCCCTCGGCGTGGCGCGGGCACCTGGGACGCCCGGCAATCGATCGGGCGAGAACCATGCGAAGCGACCCTGAACATGCTGCAAGCATTTCCGGCGGCGCCGCCGGCGAATACAATTCGCCGATGACGACAAAAATCATCCATCACGGCGGCCGGCACGGCGTAACCGGCTCCTGCCACGAACTCGTGCTCGATTCCGCGCACAGCCTCCTGATCGACTGCGGCCTGTTCCAGGGCGCGGAAACTTCCGGCAGCGGCGGCGCCGATGCGAAGACGTTCGACATCGATTTCGATGTCCACACTATTGGCGCGCTCATCGTCACGCACGTGCATGTCGACCACGTCGGACGGATTCCGTGGCTGCTCGCGGCCGGCTTTCAGGGGCCGATACTCTGCAGCGAGCCGTCCGCGCGCCTGCTGCCGATCGTCCTCGCCGACGCGTTCGCGCTCGGCATCAGCCGCGACCAGAAGCTGGTCGAGCGTTACCTGAAACTCGTCGAATCCCGCCTCGTCGCGCTGCCGTACCGCCAGTGGCGCCATGTCGTCGACACGCCGGAGCTGAAATGCCGCATCCGGCTGCAACGCGCCGGCCACATCCTCGGCTCGGCCTATGTCGAATGCGAAGTCACGCAGCCGCAGGCCGGCACGCGCGAGCGGGTGCTGTTCTCGGGCGACCTCGGCGCGCCCCACGCCCCGATCCTGAGCCCGCCGTCGCCCCCCTGGAGCGCGGACCTCGTGATCATCGAGACGACCTACGGCGACCGCGTGCATGAAAACCGCAAGACCCGGCGGGACCGGCTGCAGCAGGTCATCGAGCGCGCGCTCAACGACGGCGGCACGGTGATCGTGCCGGCCTTCAGCATCGGCCGCACGCAGGAACTCCTGTACGAGCTCGAGGACATCATCCACCGGCAGCACAAGCGCCCGGGCAAGCACGCGGCGCGCTGGGCGAATCTGCGCGTTTATCTCGACTCGCCGCTCGCGAGCCGGTTCACGGAGGAGTACCGCCAGCTCGAAGCGTTCTGGGACGGCGAAGCGCTCGCCCGCGTGCGCGCCGGTCGAAAGCCGCTCGCCTTCGACCAGCTCGTCGCGATCGACGACCACGAAGCGCATCTCGCAAACGTCCGGCGGCTCGCGCGCAGCGGCGAACCCGCGATCATGATCGCCGCGAGCGGAATGTGCACCGGCGGCCGGGTCGTCGACTACCTGAAGGCGATGCTCGGCGACGAACGCCACGACGTCGTCTTCGTCGGCTACCAAGCGCGTGGCACACCCGGCTACAGCATCCAGGAATTCGGTCCGCGCGGCGGCTACGTCGATCTCGACGGCGAACGCATCGACATCCGCGCCCGCATCCACTCGATTTCCGGTTATTCCGCGCACGCCGACCGCAACGACCTGACGCGCTTCATCACCGGGATGCGCTACCTGCCCAAGGAAGTGCGCCTGATCCACGGCGAACCCGGCACCCGCGAAGCCTTCGCCCGGCACCTGATCGACAAGACCGGCGGGCGGGTCAAGGTCGTTCCGTAACCGGGCAGCATCGCCTGCGTCGCCGGTAGCACGAGGCGATTCGGCTGGAGCGACATCGGACAGCGAAACGCCTCCCGCCTCCAAGCGTTGCACGCCCTTCCCAGCGCACGAAAAAAAACGGGTGCCGAAGCACCCGTTCGAGTTCAAACCGTCAGGAGACGATCAGAACGTGTGATTCACGCCGAAGAAGAAGTTCTTATCCTTCTCGCCTGCGCTCTGATCGGAGTTCCGAGCGACCGACGAGATGCGCGTAAGGTCGTCGTTGTCGATCACGCTGACGCCCGTGTAGAGGGTCGTCCGCTTCGACAGGCTGTGCGAGTACAGCAGCGCCAAGGAATCGGTATCCATGTTGTCCGCATCGGCATCGAGGCGGCCATAGGATACGTGCACCTTGCCCGCAGCGCCGACCGGGACGACGCCGCCGACCTGCCAGACTTTGTCCTTCTGTTCCAAGGCATTGGCATCGTCGATCTGCTGGTAGGACGCAACCAGCTTGAACATGCCGAGATCGTAACCGGCACCGACGTACCATTCCTTCTTCGTCTCGTCGGCGGTTGTCAATCCAACCGGAGCCGCCGTGACGACTCCGGTGACAGGATCGACTCCAGTGATGACGAAACCGGTACCGGTATTAGCGGGCTGGAACTTCTCGGTTCCGATCGCCCCCGCATCCTGCTTCACTTGGCTGTAGACGAGACCGATGCCGAGCGGGCCGTTCGAATAGTCGACGCCGACCGCGGCGAGGTCACCCGCCTGGCGGTTGTCTTCCTGGTTCGCTTCGTTGAAGCCGTAGATCGCGTTCACCGTCAGACCGCCCCAGTTCGGCGACTTGTAATTGATCGCGTTGCTGACGCGAGCCGCGGTGCCGGCCACGATGTTCGAGCCGCGGGAATTCGCGAGCACGAACTGCGGGCTGAACGGAACGGTCGGGATGGCGTCGTACTTGGCGGACGTCCAGTAGCCGGGGGAGTACTGGCGGCCGAGACCGATGAAGCCCCAGCTGTTGCCCTGCAGGCCGACGAACTGCTGGCGGCTACGCGAACCGCCGGCGCCGACGCCTTCGTTATCATCGACTTCCAGACCATACTCGAGCGTGAACACCGCTTTCAGGCCGTTGCCGAGGTCTTCGGTGCCGCGGAAACCGAGGCGGGAGCCGGCCAGACCGCCGCTTTCGATACCGGTGAACTTGTTGTCGTCATACTTGCTGTATGCGAAGAACGCATCGACGATGCCATAGACGGTCACGTTCGACTGCGCGAAAACCGGAGCAGAGACCAGGCCGGCGACGGCCAGGGCGATCAGTTTCTTCTGCATTTGTTTCTCCTCTAATTTGAAGCTGAGGCCGTGGCACTGACCGCGGCCAGACTTACCTCTCAAGCGAGAAGTTGCGATGATTGTGCAAAGCCGGCTGCGGGCAACGCAAGTTCGACACGGCCTGAATCGACGGTTTGAGCAAAAGGTGTTGCGCAGGCGCAACAAGGGGCGCGTTTGGCATGGCGGGACGACGTCGTCGTCATTGAAGCCCTTGCATACAAACCTGTTTCTGTGCATTACAAACAAATGAATTTTCAGCGGATTCGCTCGCGCTTCGTCTGCAGGAATGCGTCGGCCGGGTCGCGGAAATCCACGCACTGCGGAAGCCGGGAAGCGCGGCGAACCAGCCCGCTGCGCGCAGGAAACGCGGCGTCCGCACGCCCGCGCGACGGGAACTCGCCGCCCCTTTAGCACTCTCACCGCGCGAGTGCTAAAATCACGAGCCAAGGAGGACCTGAACCCATGAGTCAAGCCCTGTCATTCCCGCTTCCTTCTGCCGTAGGCAGCATCGACCAGTACATCCAGGCGGTGAACCGCATCCCGTTGCTCACCGAGCGCGAGGAAGTGGATCTGGCGACGCGTCTGCGCGACGAGGGTGACGTGGAAGCAGCGCGCAAGCTCGTCATGTCGCACCTGCGGCTGGTCGTCGCGATCGCGCGCGGCTACCTCGGTTACGGACTGCCGCACGCGGACCTGATCCAGGAAGGCAACATCGGCCTGATGAAGGCCGTCAAGCGCTTCGACCCGACGCGCGGCGTGCGGCTGGTGTCGTTCGCGATGCACTGGATCAAGGCCGAGATCCACGAATACATCCTGAAAAACTGGCGCCTCGTGAAGATCGCGACGACGAAGGCGCAGCGCAAGCTGTTCTTCAACCTGCGCGGGCTCAAGCAGGACACCGGCGCGCTGAACCGCGACCAAGTCCAATCGATCGCGCTGCAGCTGGGCGTCAAGCCGGAGGAAGTCGTCGAGATGGAAACGCGCCTTTCCGGCCGCGACATCCAGCTCGAAGGCGGCAGCGACGACGATGACGAGCGCTTCGCGCCGATCGCTTACCTGCCCGACCCGCATGCGGAGCCGTCCGAAGTGCTCGAACAGGCGCAGCTGTCGCGATTGCAGGACGAAGGGCTCAGCGAGGCGCTCGCGAGCCTCGACGACCGCAGCCGCAACATCGTCAAGCGGCGCTGGCTAGCCGAAGGCGACAGCGCGACGCTGCATGAACTCGCCGCCGAATACGGCGTGTCGGCCGAACGGATTCGCCAGATCGAGGCAAAAGCGATGCAGAAGATGCGGGGACTGCTGGTCGCCGCTTGATGCCAGCTTGGCCGCGGCGGCTTTCGCGCCGATCGGTCGCGCTTCATGCCGGATATCGCTTCGCCCGGTCCGACCTACGGTTCGGGTTTCCGCGCGGGCGAGATTCGGCGTAGGTCGGGGTGAGCCGCAGGCGAAGGCCGACGCGAAGCCCCGGACGCCGAGGACGTCGGACATCGCTCCGCCGACCTGCGGCCCGCTACGCTTCGGGCGTGCCCCGGCGCAGGTCGGCATGAGCCGCAGGCGAAGGGCCGCGCGTTTTCGGGTAACGTCGACCGATTCCTAATTCCCGGCGAGCAGCACCCGGATGTCGGCAGCAATGTTTTCCGCCGTTTCGCCATGCTTGACGTACAGCCGCGCCCGGCCTTGCGAGTCGAACACGTAAGTGCCGGCGGCGTGGTCGATCGTGTAGTTCGGGCCGCTCGTGTCGCCGCTCTTCTGGTAGAAGGTACGGAAATCCTTCGCGACCGCGGCGGTCTCGTCGAGGCTGCCGCGCAGGCCGAGGAAGCGCGGATCGAAGGCCGGGACGTAGTTCGCGAGCAGCGCCTGCGTGTCGCGCTCCGGGTCGACGGTGACGAAGAGCACCTGCACGCGGTCGGCCTCGGGTCCGAGGCGACGCATCACTTCGCTCATCGTCGTCAGGGTCGTCGGGCAGACGTCCGGGCATTGCGTGTAGCCGAAGAAAACCGTGACGACCTTGCCGCGGAAGTCATCGAGCGTCCGCGGCTTTCCGTTATGGTCGGTCAGCGCGAGCGTGCGGCCGTACTCGGCGCCGGTGATGTCGGTAGCGTGGAAGGTCGGCGCGGGCGGGCCGGAACAGGCGGCGAGCGCGAGCGCGGCCGCGACGACGAGGGTACGGAACATCGGGCATCCGGGGCGTGATCAGAACCGGAGGTAATGATCCGCCAGCAGCGCCGCGAAGAGCAAGAACAGATACAGGATCGAGAAGCGGAACGTGCGGCGCGCGAGCGCGTCGCTGTAGTCGACGTAAAGCTTCCACGCGTAGCGTAGGAACGCGCCGCCGAGCGCGACCGCCGCGGCGAGATAGATGCCGCCGCTCATCCGCGTCGCATACGGCAGCAGCGTCACGCCGAACAGGATGCAGGTGTAGAGCAGCACCGAGAGGCGGGTGAACTCGGGCCCGTGCGTGATCGGCAGCATCGGCAGGCCGGCGCGGGCGTAGTCGGCGCTGCGGTACAGCGCGAGCGACCAGAAGTGCGGCGGGGTCCACGCGAAGATGATCAGGAACAGCAGCAGCGCGTCCGCGCCGACTTCGCCGGTCACCGCCGCCCAGCCCAGCACCGGCGGCATCGCGCCGGACGCGCCGCCGATCACGATGTTCTGCGGCGTGCGCGGCTTCAGCAGCACGGTGTAGACCACCGCGTAGCCGACGAAGGTCGCGAGCGTGAGCCACATCGTCAGCGGGTTCACCCAGATGTGCAGCACCGTCAGGCCGACGCCGCCGAGAACGCCGGCGAACAGCAGCGTCTCGCCCGGGGTCAGTTCCCCGGTCGGCAGCGGGCGGTGGCGGGTGCGCGTCATGCGCGCGTCGAGGCCGGCCTCGATGAGGCAGTTCATCGCCGCCGCCGCGCCGGCGACGCAGGCGATGCCGATCGTCGCCGCGAGCACGATGGCCGGCGACGGCAGTCCCGTGCTCTCGGCGAGGAACATGCCGATCACCGCGCAGAACACGATCAGCGTATTCACGCGCGGCTTCGTCAGCACGTAGAACGCGTGCAGCCGCCGCGCGGCGGCGTGTCGGTCAGGCGAAAGAGTTCTGGTGTTCATGCTTTCCTCTCCCGGCGGCTTTCCGTCGCCCGACGGTGGCTTCGGCCCGTAGCGGACCGACGCGGTAATTGATCGACACGAGCAGCGCGACAAGCAGCACCGCGCCCGCGTTGTGCGCGACCGCGAGCGCGAGCGGCAGGCCAAAGACGACGTTCGCGATGCCTAGCGCGACCTGGAGCGTGATCGCGGCGAGCAGCGCGAGGCCGAGCGGCTGTGTCGATTGACGCCGCGCCAGCAGCCACGCGAGCAGGTACAGCGCCGCACCGGCGACGACGGCGCCGAGCCGGTGCGACCAGTGGATCGCCGTCAGCGCGGGGAGCGGCAGGAAGTCGCCGTCGGCGGTCATGCCGAGCTCGCGGACGACGTGAAACGCGTTTCCGTAATCGGTCGCGGGCGAGAAAGTGCCATGGCAGGTCGGAAAGTCGGTGCAGGCGAGCGACGCGTAGTTCGTGCTCGTCCAGCCGCCGAGCACGATCTGGGCGACGAGCAGCGCGAGGCCGATTCGCGCGACCGCGCGCACGCCCGGCGGCACCGGCAGTCTGGCGACGCGCTGCGCGCGCAGCCCGAGCCACGCGAGCAGCGCCAGCGTCGTCAGCCCGCCGAGCAGATGCGCGGTGACGATCGCCGGCTTCAGCAGCAGCGTGACGGTCCATTTGCCGAGGATGCCCTGAAAGATCACGACGCCGACGAGCAAGGTCGCCGTGCCCGGCGCGGTGCCCTGCCGGTCTCGCCGCCGCCAGGCGACCCCGGCGATCACGACGATCAGCAGGCCGAGACTCGCGGCGAGGTAGCGGTGGATCATCTCCTTCCACGCTTTCGGCAGGCTCACCGGCCCGTGCGGGTCGACTCCCTGCGTCTGCAGGATGTCAGCCTGCGCGTGATGCGGGCTCAACTGCCCGTAGCAACCGGGCCAATCGGGACAGCCGAGCCCGGCGTCGGCGAGGCGGACGTAGGCGCCGAACACGATCACGGCCGCGGCGAGCGCGAATGCGGCGAGGATCAGCCGTCGATAGAGCTTCATGACTCGCCCCGGCCGAGCGGCGAGTATTTCAGCAGGCGCTGCAAGTCCTTGATCACGAGCTTGATGTCGGCCAGCGGCGGAAACCGCATCATCGCGTTGCCGAGCGGATCGACGAGAATCAGCCCCCCGCCCTCGTTCGCCGCAGGCAACGCCGCGGCCCAGGCGGGATCGCCCCGTGCGACCCGCAGACCATCGTGATCGGCGAGGACGCGAGGCGACGGGACCGCGTCGTCGGTGACGACCCACAGCCGCCCGACGCGCGTCATGTCCTCGCCCTGCGCGAGGCGCGACTGCCGGGACGCATACAGCGCGTGCTCGCACGCCGCGTCGCAATCGCCGGGGCCGACATAGAGCAGCATCCAGCGCCCGTTCAGCTCGGCGCGCCTGACTGCCGGCTGTCCGGCGATGCCGGCGAGCTGCGCCTCGGGCAGCGGCGCAGGCCCGATCAGTTCGCCGTAATTGACCTTGCCCGTCGGCTGCCACACGTAGTACGCGAGATACGATGCCGCGACCGGCAGCGTGCACACGAGGGCGAGCGCAGCGAGGGTGAGCTTCGCGTTGCGTTGCGTCACGTTCCGAGCCTCCTTATCACATACGCTGCGGTCATCACGAACGAAAGGCCGGCGAGCGAATACCACTGGAACGCGTAGCCGCGGTGGCGGTCGATGCCGGCGTCGGGCCGCGGCCAGTCGCGCACGAGGCCGTCGGCCGCGTCGGACGTCTGCTGGACGATCCAGCCGCGCACCGGCAGCCCGGTCGATTCGCGATAGCGCGCGAGGTCGAGGTATTGCCAGACCTGCCCGCGCCCCGCCTCGTCGGCAAGCGTGAAGGGATGCGCTTCGGGCACGCGCACCGTGCCGGCGAGTGCGACCGGGCCGGCAGGCGACGCGACCGGCGGCAGCTCGCGGCGGTCGCGCGTGCCGGCGATCCAGCCGCGGTTCACGAGCACCGGCTCGCTGCCGTCGGCGAGCCGCAGCGGCGTCAGCACGTGGTAGCCGACGCGCCCGCGCAGGACGCGGTTGTCGAGGTAGATCGTCTGCGCCGCCTGCCACTCGCCGCGCAACGAGACCGTTCGCCACTCGGCGACCACGCCCGCGTCGGCCGCCGAAACGGCGCCCGCCGCGGCGCCGGCCTCGATACGCGCCTGCAGGTCGGCTTTTTCCGCCGCGCGACGGACTTGCCAGTTGCCGAGCAGCAAAGTCACGACCAGGACCGCGAGCCCGGCGACGAGCGGCATAGGGTGGAACCGCGTGAAACTCATCCCTTCACCGCTCCCGCTGGCGGAAAAACCGCGCGAGAATGAGCGCCGATCCCAGCCCGCCGGAGTCCCGTCATGCGCATCGTCGTGATCGTCTTCCTCGTGCTCATCGTCGGCAGCCTCGCGTCGGCGCTGCTGTTCCTGCTCCGCGACCAGGGAAAGGGGCGGCGCACGGCGCGGGCGCTGGCGATCCGCGTCGGGCTGTCGATCGCGCTGTTCGTGCTGCTGATGGCGGGGTTCGCGACGGGGCTGATCACGAAGCGCCTCTGACTACAGCCAATACACGACGACGAAGAGCATCAGCCAGACGACGTCGACGAAGTGCCAGTACCACGCGGTCGCCTCGAACGCGAAGTGGTGATCGGGGCGGAAATGGCCGGCGAGCACGCGGCCGAGCGTCACCGTCAGCATGATCGCGCCGATCGTCACGTGAAGCCCGTGAAAGCCGGTCAGCATGAAGAAGGTCGAGCCGTAAATGCCGGTGTCGAGCCGCAGGTTGAGTTCGCCGTACGCGTGGATGTATTCGTAGATCTGGAAGCCGAGGAAGGTCGCGCCGAGCAGGATCGTCAGCAGCAGGCCGAGTTTCAACTGCGTGCGGTTGCCTTTCAGCAGGCCGTAGTGCGCCCAAGTCAGCGTGCCGCCGGAGGTCAGCAGGATCAGCGTGTTCAGCGCCGGAATGCCCCAGGCGCCCATCGGCGTGAACGGGTCGACGAGGTAGGGGCCGTCGGTCGGCCACGCCGGCGTGAAGCCGGGCCAGATCAGGGCCTCGTTGGCGCCGCTCGCGAGCGACGGCACGGTCAGCACGCGCGCGTAGAACAGCGCGCCGAAGAACGCGCTGAAGAACATCACTTCCGAGAAGATGAACCAGCCCATCGACCAGCGGAACGAGCGGTCCACCTTTGCGCCGTACTTGCCGCTCTCGGATTCGCGGATGACCTGTCCGAACCAGCCGAACAGCATGTAGACCAGGACCGCGATGCCGAGGAAGAACACCCACTGGCCCGGGCCGACGCGATTGAGCCACATCACCGCGCCGGACGCGAACAGCAGCAGCGCGATCGAGCCGAAGATCGGATATTTCGACGGCTCGGGGACGAAATATCTTTCCATCGCGTGCGTCATGAGTGCCTCCCAGTTTGGCCGTCGTTTCGCAGTTCCCCGCGCCGTGACGCGGCATTTGCCGTTTCGACGCCGGCCGAAAAAACCCTCGCCTCGCCCCTGCCCGCGCCACCGTCGCGACTGGACAAGCTTCTCGTCGCGCCTCGCCCCTGGCGCCGGGAGGGGCCCGCTACGCCCGGACGACGAAGGTCACGACCGCGACCAGCGTCAGCACGAACACCAGGCCGCCGAGCAGGCCGGCGACGATCACCGCCTTCGGGTCGAGCGAGCTCGCGTCGAGGTGGTAGTCGTCCCGCCGCCGCACGCCGAGGAACGCCCACATCACCGCCTTCAGCGTCGCCCAGAATCCCGCCCGCCTCGCCCGCGGCTGCGGCGCGTCCGGGCCGCGCTCCGCGTCGCTCAAGACGGGGTCCCCTTGCCTCCGTCGCTGACCATGCGCCGCCCGGCGATCTCGAAGAACGTGTAGGAAAGCGTGATCGTGCCGACATCCGGGGGCAGGCCGGGATCGACGACGAAGGCGACCGGCATCAGCCGCTTCTCGCCCGGCGCGAGCGTCTGCTGCGTGAAGCAGAAGCACTCCATCTTGCGGAAGAATTTCCCGGCCAACTGCGGCCCGTAGCTCGGCACCGCCTGGCCGGTGACCGGCTCGCTGCGACCGTTCGATACTTCGTACGCGACGGTCACGAGTTCCCCCGGATGCACCTGTACCGACGCCTGCAGCGGACGGAACTTCCATGGCAGATCATGGACGTTGGCGTCGAACTGCACGGTGACGGTGCGCGTCGCGTCTACCTGCGTGTTCGCGACGGAGTCCGCGCGGAGCAGATTGTTGAGGCCGGTGACTTCGCAGATCTTTTCGTAGAACGGCACGAGCAGGAAGCCGAAGCCGAACATCACGACCGCCGCGAGCGCGAGGCGCACCAGCAATCGACGGTTTTCGGAGGCCGCGCCGTTCATTGCCCGAACACCTTGTACTTGACGATGACGCCGACGAAGAACGCGAGCGCGACCGCCGCGAGCAGCAAGCCGGTGCAAAGGTTCCTGGAGCGCCTGGAGTTCATCTCGGCCGGCCTCAGCGCAGGACCGGCGCCTCTTCGAACGTGTGATGCGGCGCCGGCGACGGCACCGTCCATTCGAGCCCGTCGGCACCCTCCCACGCCCGCGCCGACGCGCGCGCGCCGCCGCGCACGCACTTCACCGCGACGACGATGAAGATCAGCTGCGACAGCCCAAA
Organism: Aromatoleum sp.; assembly: GCF_036675785.1. Classification (NCBI taxonomy): domain Bacteria; kingdom Pseudomonadati; phylum Pseudomonadota; class Betaproteobacteria; order Rhodocyclales; family Rhodocyclaceae; genus Aromatoleum; species Aromatoleum sp. The sequence goes on along the minus strand of NZ_JAKFEF010000022.1, from coordinate 38,181 downwards.
ACCGAACGCGCCGATCGTCGCCATCATGTTGAAGTCCGCGAACTGCAGCGAGTAGTCGGGAATGCGCCGCGGCATGCCGGCGAGCCCGAGGAAGTGCATCGGGAAGAACGCGACGTTGAAGAAGATCATCGAGCACCAGAAATGGATCGTGCCGAGCCGCTCGTCGGGCATGTGGCCGGTCCATTTCGGCAGCCAGTAGTACGCGCCGCCGAACAGCGCGAAGAGACTGCCGGCGACGAGCACGTAGTGGAAGTGCGCGACGACGTAGTAGGTGTCCTGCACCTGGATGTCGATCGGCGCGACCGCGAGGATCAGGCCGGTGAAGCCGCCGATCGTGAACACGAGGATGAAGCCGACCGCCCACAGCATCGGCGGCTCGAACGTCATCGAGCCGCGCCACATCGTCGCGACCCAGTTGAACACCTTCACGCCGGTCGGCACCGCGATCAGCATCGTCGCGTACATGAAGAACAGCTGGCCGGTTGCGGGCATCCCGGTCGTGAACATGTGGTGCGCCCACACCGAGAACGACAGGATCGCGATCGCCGCGATCGCATAGACCATCGACGCGTAGCCGAACAGCGGCTTCCTCGCGAAGGTCGGGATGATCTGGCTGATGATGCCGAAGGCCGGGAGGATCATGATGTAGACCTCCGGGTGGCCGAAGAACCAGAAGATGTGCTGGTACATCACCGGGTCGCCGCCGCCGGCCGCGTTGAAGAAGCTCGTGCCGAAGTGGCGGTCGGTGAGGACCATCGTCACGGCGCCGGCGAGCACCGGCATCACCGCGATCAACAGGTACGCGGTGATCAGCCACGACCAGCAGAAGAGCGGCATCCGCATCAGCGTCATGCCCGGCGCGCGCATGTTCAGCACGGTGACGATGATGTTGATCGCGCCCATGATCGAGCTGATCCCCATGATGTGCACCGCGAAGATCGCCATGTCCTGGCCGATGCCCATCTGCACCGATAGCGGCGCGTACATTGTCCAGCCGGCCGCGGTCGCGCCGCCGGGCACGAAGAACGAGCCGATCAGCAGGATCGCTGCCGGCGGCAGCAGCCAGAAGCTCCAGTTGTTCATCCGCGCGAACGCCATGTCGGAGGCGCCGATCATCAGCGGGATCTGCCAGTTCGCGAAGCCGACGAAAGCCGGCATGATCGCACCGAAGATCATCACCAGCCCGTGCATCGTCGTGAGCTGGTTGAAGAACTCCGGCTGCACGATCTGCAGGCCGGGCTGGAACAGCTCCGCGCGGATCGTCAGCGCGAGCACGCCGCCGGACAGGAACATCACGAAGGCGAAGATCAGGTACATCGTGCCGATGTCCTTGTGGTTCGTCGTCGTGACCCAGCGCATCAGGCCGGTCGGACCGTGGTGGTGGTCGTGCAACTGATCGGGGGTTACCGCGGCCATGCTGCCTCCTTGACGTTCCCTTGCCGGTACGAGGCCCGGCCCGCCTACTGTCTGCCGCCCGCGGCGTCGGTCGAGTCGCTGTTCACCCGCGGGCGCGGTGCCTTCACTCGGTCGCCGTGCTGCCGCCTGCCGCCGACGGGTGCGGCGTGCCCTCGCGCGCGGCGCTCGCGCCGGTCGTCGGCGTATTGATCGGCGGGTTGGGGTGATCCTCGCCACCGGAAGCGGCCAGCTGACGCGCGACCCATTCGCTGTACGCCTGCAGCGATACGACGTGCACTTCGACCGGCATGAAGCCGTGGTCGCGCCCGCACAGCTCGGCGCAGTTGCCGCGATAGACGCCTTCGGTGTCGGCGCGGAACCACGCGTCACGGATGAAACCGGGTATCGCGTCCTGCTTGACGCCGAACGCCGGTACCCACCATGAATGAATCACGTCGTTCGCCGTCATCAGCACCCGGATGCGCTTGCCGACAGGCACGACGAGCGGGTTGTCGACTTCGAGCAGGTAGTTCGGGCCCTTCGCCGCGTTGCCCTCGATCTGCTCGCGGGGCGTCGACAGGTTCGACACGAAGCGGATGCCCTGGCCTTCGCCCTGCAGGTAGTCGTAACCCCACTTCCACTGGTAACCGGTGGCCTTGATCGTGATGTCGGGGTTCGACGTGTCCTTCATCGCGATCACGGTCTTCGTCGCCGGCCACGCCATACCGAGCAGGATGAATACCGGGATCACGGTCCACGCGATCTCGACGGTCGTGTTCTCGTGGAAATTCGCCGCGACCGCCCCGCGGGACTTGCGGTGGCTGAAGACCGCCCAGAACATCACGCCGAACACGCCGACGAAGATCACCAGGCAGATGATCAGCATCATCGTGTGCATGTCGTAGATCTGCGCGCCGATCTCGGAGACCGGGGGCGGAAGGTTGTACTTGCTCTTCGCCATCGCATCGCCCTGCGCGAGGGCGGAGCGAGCGGCGACGAGCAGGGTGACTGGAGCTGCGGCGCGACCGGCAAAACTCATGTCCCAACCCCCATCGATTGCGGTGGCGGCATCCGCGAAAGCGCGGGCCTTCGCGAGAAGCGCGGCCCCTTTTTCGGAGAGCCCGATGGAAACAGGAGGGACCGCGCCGCCTTTCCGCGATCTCCCGGTCTGCAGGACGATTCGCAGGGAGTCTTACCGGAGCGGGAAATGCGACGGGCAAACCGCCTGTTCGAACCGATCATGCCATAGCGAAATCGGCACCCGCAATAACGGTTTTTTGCGGCGGATCAAGATATTGCGTTGCAATACGTGGTACTGCCGCGACCGTCGCGAAGAGGGCTGCTTTTCGGTGCGGGTTTTCCCGGATGCACGGCTGTTGCAGCGCAGCATGCATACGACAAAGAGATGACTCCGGACTCTCCGGTAGGGTTCGCACGCACTATCCGGTAGGCCCCCTTCCCGCGAGACCGGCTCACCGGAGCGCGGCGCAGTCCGCCCACGTTCGCCCGGCGCGGCGCCGCCGCTTTTTCCGTCACCCGCGACCGTCGTGCCTGCGCGGGCTAGAATTGGCGCCCGTTCCGAGACGTCACCGCCAATGCCCTATCCCCGCCCCGCTTTCGAATCGAAAATCTGCCCGCCCGACGACTTGCCCGCGCGCGCCGCGGCGCAGGCGCGCCCGCTCGTCTTCACGAACGGCTGCTTCGACATCCTGCACCGCGGACACGTCACCTATCTCGCGCAGGCGCGGGCGCTCGGCGCGGCGATGGTCATCGCGCTGAACACCGACGCGTCGGTCCGGCGGCTGGGCAAAGGGGAGGACCGGCCGGTCAATCCGCTCGAAGACCGCCTCGCGGTCATGGCGGCACTCGAATGCGTGGATCTCGTGACGTGGTTCGACGAGGACACGCCGCTCGCTCGCATCCTCGACGCACGGCCCGAGGTGCTCGTCAAGGGCGGCGACTGGGCCGTGGACCGGATCGTCGGCGCGGCGGAAGTGCGGGGCTGGGGCGGCGCGGTGCACTCGATTCCGTTCGAGCACGAACGCTCGACGACCGCGCTGCTCGGCCGCATTCGCGGCGGCTGACGCGCGCGAGAAGACCGTCCGCACCGCGGGCGGCGGCGATTGTTCACGCGGCAAGCAAAACCGCCTCCGGGCCGGATCCTTCGACTTCGCTCAGAACCGGTCTGTCGAAGCCGGGCAAGCATGAACGCCCATCGACAAGCCCGGAGCGAACGGGGTTGCCTGTCCGATTACCGGGTCAATCGCCCCGGTCAGCGCGGGCGGCGCTGCCGCTCCGGGTCCTGCCAGATCGCGCCCGTCGAATCCTCGAACTGCGGAAAGAGCGCGTCGTGCTCGAGCAGCAGCCGCAGGATCGTCACGGCGTGCTCGGCCGGAAAGCCTTGGCGCGTGCCGCCCCGGGTGTCGTTGAGCAGCGCGTTGATGAAATCGCGACCGTCCTTGCTGCCCCACAGTTTTTCGAGTTTCTCGAGGTGGGGAAATGCAGTGTACAGCGCTGAAACGTCGGTTTTCCGCATTCGTTGCCCCCGGAATCTGTCCTGATCGCACTGCTTGGCACCCTTGGCCGGGCGCGATCCTACCCGCACGCCGCGGTCGAGAATATTCACCCCGCATTTTCCGTGCTCGCGCCGCCACCTTACCCGCCCCCTCCGCCTCCGTGGCGGACGATCGCCGGTAGAATGGCGCCGATGAGCACCGACCCCCGATCCCCATCCGCGCTTCACCTGCTCGAACACGTTTTCGGCTACACCGCGTTCCGCGGCGAGCAGCACGCGATCGTCGAACACGTCGCGGCCGGGGGCGACGCGCTGGTGCTGATGCCCACCGGCGGCGGCAAGTCGCTGTGCTACCAGATCCCTGCGCTGCTGCGCCCCGGCACCGCGGTCGTGGTCTCGCCGCTGATCGCGCTGATGCAGGACCAGGTGAGTGCGCTGCAGGAAGCGGGGGTGGCGGCAGCCTATCTGAACTCGAGCCAGACCAATGACGAATCCATCACGGTCGAGCGCGACCTGGTCGGCGGACGGCTCGATCTGCTGTATGTCGCACCGGAACGCCTGCTGACCGGGCGGCTGCTCGCGACGCTCGAACGCCTGCATCGCGACGGCCGCCTCGCGCTGTTCGCGATCGACGAAGCGCACTGCGTGTCGCAATGGGGCCACGACTTCCGGCCCGAGTACCTGCAGTTGTCGGTGCTGCCGGAGCGTTTTCCCGGCGTGCCGCGGATCGCGCTGACCGCGACCGCGGACCCGGAAACGCGCGAGGAGATCGCCGAGCGCCTCGGCCTCGTCGACGCCCGCCGCTTCGTGTCGAGCTTCGACCGCCCGAACATCCGCTACCGGATGGTCGACAAGGACAACCCGCGCAACCAGCTCCTCGCGTTCATCCGCGACGACCACGCCGGCGAAGCCGGCATCGTCTATTGCCTGTCGCGCCGCAAGGTCGAGGAGACCGCGACGTGGCTCGAGGAACAGGGCATCCGCGCGCTCCCGTACCACGCCGGAATGCCGCAGGAAGTGCGCGCGGCGCACCAGAACCGCTTCCTGCGCGAGGACGGCATCGTGATGTGCGCGACGATCGCGTTCGGCATGGGCATCGACAAGCCGGACGTGCGCTTCGTCGCGCACCTCGACCTGCCACGCTCGATCGAGGGCTACTACCAGGAGACCGGCCGCGCCGGTCGCGACGGCCTTGCGGCGCAGGCGTGGATGACGTGGGGCGCGCAGGACGTCGTGCAGCAGCGGCGCATGATCGACGAATCCGAAGGCGCCGAGGACTTCAAGCGGCGCGCCCGCGCGCGGCTCGACGCGCTCGTCGGCCTCGTCGAGACGACCGGCTGCCGCCGCCGCCACCTGCTCGCGCATTTCGGCGAGGCGAGCGAACCCTGCGGCAACTGCGACAACTGCCTCGAACCGCCGCGCACGTGGGATGCGACCGACGCCGCGCGCCGCGCGCTGTCGGGGGTCTTCCGCACCGGCCAGCGCTTCGGCGCCGGGCACGTGATCGACGTGCTGCGCGGCGAACTCACCGACAAGGTGCGCGACTGGGAGCACGACAAGGTCAGCACCTTCGGTATCGGCACCGATCTCGACGAGAAGACCTGGCGCACGCTGTTCCGCCAGCTCGTCGCGCACGGCCTGCTCGCCGTCGACCACGACCGCCACAACGCGCTGACGCTGACCGACCTCGCGCGCCCGCTGCTGCGCGGCGAATCCGAATTCGCGCTGCGGATTCCGCCCGAAAAGCAGCGTGCCCGCCGCAGCCGCAGCACGCGCCTTGAGATCCCCGACGGCGTGCCGCTGACGCTGTTCGACCGTCTCCGCGCGTGGCGCGCCGCGACCGCCCGCGAACGCAACGTGCCCGCGTACGTGATCTTCCACGACGCTACGCTGCGCGAGATCGCGATCGCGCGCCCCGCGAGCCTCGCCGACCTCGCCGGCATCTCGGGCATCGGCGACCGCAAGCTCGACGCCTACGGCACGGCGATCCTCGAAGAGATCACGCGGGAAGTCTAGAAACCGGCCTCGCCCCCAAAAACCGCCAAACCTTCCGCAGGCGGGACTTTCCGCCCCCGCGCAGCCGTGCCGGTTTCCCGTCGCGGTTCACCCGGCAGTCCGCCGCCGGACGCGGTCGTCCTGCAGGCCCCCTGTAGCGGCGTCCATCTCCCGTCGTGATTCGCCCAATCCGGGTACGTTCCGGGCATGGCGTTCGCTCGTCCACCGCACTGCGGATTTCCACAATTCGGATGTCCACAACTCGGAAGTCCACAACAGTCGACGGGTCTTGATGGACGCCATACTCGCGTCCCCGCCAGAGTTGTTCGGGTAGATACGTCAGCGGAGTGAGGAGAGAGATATGGCAAGAAAGGCCGTTTTCAAGAGTCTGTATTTTCAGGTGCTGGTCGCAATCACGATCGGCGTGTTGCTGGGGCATTTCTACCCCGAAACCGGCGCGGCGATGAAGCCGCTCGGCGATGGCTTCATCAAGCTCATCAAGATGATCATCGCGCCGATCATCTTCTGCACGATCGTCGTCGGCGTCGCCGGCATGGAGGACATGAAGAAGGTCGGCAAGACCGGCGGCCTCGCGATCCTGTACTTCGAGGTCGTCAGCACGATCGCGCTGATCATCGGCCTGATCGTCGTCAACGTCTGGCAGCCCGGCGCCGGCATGAACGTGGATGCCTCGACGCTCGACACCAAGGCCATCGCGCAGTACGCGGCCCCGGGCAAGATGCAGACAACAACCGATTTCCTGCTCAACATCATCCCGGCGACCGTCGTCGACGCGTTCGCGAAGGGCGACATGCTGCAGGTGCTGTTCTTCTCGCTGCTGTTCGGCTATTCGCTGCATGCCTTCGGCGAGCGCGGCAAGCCGGTGTTCGACTTCATCGAGCGCCTGTCGCACATCCTGTTCGGCATCGTCGGCGTGATCATGAAGGTCGCCCCGATCGGTGCGTTCGGCGCGATGGCCTTCACGATCGGCAAGCACGGCCTCGGCAGCCTCGCGCAGCTCGCGCAGCTGATGGGCGCGTTCTACCTGACCTGCCTCCTGTTCGTGTTCGTCGTGCTCGGTTCGATCGCGAAGGCGCACGGCTTCAGCGTCATCAAGCTGATCAAGTACATCAAGGAAGAGCTCTTCCTCGTGCTCGGCACGTCGTCGTCCGAGTCGGCGCTGCCCCGCCTGATGGCGAAGATGGAAAACGCCGGCGCGCAGAAATCGGTCGTCGGCCTCGTGGTGCCGACGGGCTACTCGTTCAACCTCGACGGCACGTCGATCTACCTCACGATGGCCGCGGTCTTCATCGCGCAGGCGACGAACACGCCGCTCGACATCGGCCAGCAGATCACCTTGCTCCTCGTGCTGCTGCTGACGTCGAAGGGCGCGGCGGGCGTCACCGGCAGCGGCTTCATCGTGCTCGCGGCGACGCTGTCGGCAGTCGGCAACGTGCCGGTCGCCGGCCTCGCGCTGATCCTCGGCATCGACCGCTTCATGTCGGAAGCCCGCGCGCTGACGAACTTCGTCGGCAACAGCGTCGCGACGCTGGTCGTCGCGAAGTGGTGCGACGCGCTCGACACGAAGCGGCTCAACGCGGTGCTGTCCGACGAGACGGAAGACGAAGCGGACGTGCCGGAAGCGGTGCTCGACGACAGCGTCGCGACGATGGATTTCCACGCGCCGCGCCCCGCGACCCAGCACCACTGATCGCTAACCCATCCGTCGGCGTCCTGCCGACGGCGCTTTCCCGCCTCGCGCGGTTCGCGGCCCGGTTACCCCGGGCCGTTTGCTTTTTCGGCCGACCGTCGCGCTGGCGCGCGCAGGACGATCGCCGCGGCGCAGCCTCCTCCCCCGCCGCAGCGCACCGTGCCGGCCCCCTGGAATGTGCGAGCGAGTCGTCCGCAGCGCCTTAGCGACGAGGGCACGACACTTGCATCACGTCGTTCGAAAACCGCCGCTGGAGAGGGCCATGGCAACGTCGTCAGGAAAGCTCTGGGCGCTCGCGAAGCAGTCGGTCAACGCGTGGATCGACGACCGCGCATCGAGCATGGGGGCGGCGATCGCGTTTTACACGATGTTCTCGCTCGCGCCGCTGCTGCTGATTTCGATCGGCATCGCCGGGCTCGTTTTCGGCGAGGATGCGGCGCGCGACGCGATCGTCGAGCAGGCGGGCGGGCTTGTCGGCGAAACCGGCGCAGAGGGCGTTCGCAGCGTGCTCGACGCGTCCCGCGACCCGGAAGGCGGCGCGATCGCGGCCCTCGTCAGCATGATCACGCTCGTCATCGGTGCGACCACCGTCTTCGCCGAGTTGCAGTCCGACCTCGACGTCGTCTGGAAAGTCCCGCCGGAAAAGCAGAGCAGCGGGATCTGGGGACTGATCCGCGCGCGGCTGCTGTCGTTCGGCATGGTGCTCGGCGTCGGCTTTTTACTGATCGTGTCGCTGGTCCTCAACGCCGCGCTCGCCGCGCTCGGCAAATGGTGGGGAGCGTGGTTCAGCGAGTGGGAGCTGACGTTGCAGACGGTGAACTTCCTCGTGTCCTTCGCCGTCGTGACCGGGCTCTTCGCGATGATCTACAAGATCCTGCCGAGCGAAAGGATCGCCTGGGGCGACGTGTGGATCGGCGCGGCGGTGACGTCGCTGCTGTTTTCGATCGGCAAGTTCCTGATCGGCCTTTATATTGGCAGGAGCGCGCTCGCGTCCGGTTTCGGCGCCGCGGGCACCTTCGTCGTCGTCATCGTCTGGGTGTATTACTCGAGCCTCGTGTTCCTGCTCGGCGCCGAGTTCACCCATGAATATGCGCAGGGCGCGGGATCGAAATCGCCGGGGCGCGGCAGCGGAGAAAACAGCGCGCTACCGCGCACGCGGTCGGCGGGACAGTGACCGAACAGGGTCGTTCGACGCGGAACCGCCGACGAGGTGCGCTCAGCGCGAGCGCAGGATGTCCACGTCCGCGCGGTTGCGCTCGTCGGTGTACGGCTGCACGTCCGCCGGCACCGGGCCGGCGAAGCATTGGACGAGCACGTTCGATGTCGGGCGATCGCGGAACAGGATCTCGACGGCGCAAGGGCCATATACCGACTGGATCGTTGCGATGAGGTTGCGCGCGTAGGGGGTCGCGAGGCGCGAATCGACGATCAGGTTCGCGAACATCAGGCCATCGGGTCGCAGCACGCGGCGCGTACCCTGCCAGAACTCCTGCGTGACGAGGTGAGCGGGGATGCTCGTCAGCGCGCTGTAGGCGTCGACGACGACGGCGTCGAAGTGCTCATCGGTGTCGGTGACGAAGCGGCGCGCATCCGCGACGACGAAGCGCCCGCGCGCCTTGTCACCGAGAAACTCGCGCTCGGCGAGCTCGCGCACCGCCGGGTCGATGTCGACGTAGAGATAGTCGTTGTCGGGCTCGAGGTGCGACAGCGTGAAGCCGCCGGCGCCGAGGACGAGGATGCGCTTCTCGCGAAAGCCGAGTTCGGCGACCAGCAGCTCGCGCAGCCGCTCGATATAGCGCGTGTAACGCGGCGGCTTGCTGTCGTCGATCATCGATGCGACCTGGTTGTTGATCCAGAACACCCGCGGATCGTTCATGTCGGGTACCGTCACGCGCTCCGTCCGGTAGGTCGCGTAGGCGGTCTCGATCTGCTGCGGTAGGACGACGTTGCAACCGAACGCCGCAGCGGCGACCAGGGCGATGCGCGGCAGATCGCGCCAGCTCCGCGCTGCGGGCGCATCGCCGAGCCACGGTACGAGCGCGAGCAGCAGCAGCGCACAGGCGAGCACCGCCGCGTACACCCCCAGCCATTGCATCACGAGCAGCGACAACGACAGCGAGCCGAGGAACGACCCGAGCGTCGACCAATACAGCGCCTCGCCGCTGCGCGCGCCGACGCGTTCGTCGCGCAGCAGGTTCGTCAACAGCGGCACCGTCTGCCCGAGCAGCCACGCGATCGGGCACAGCACTGCGCCGATGAAGATCAGGTAGGCGAGCAGCGCCGGGCGGACGTGGGCGAACAGCGCGTCGACGACCGGTCCGGCGAGCCCGACGGCGACGATCGCGGCCGCGAGCAGGAAGTTGTGCCGCACGCGGACGAGGAAGCCGCGCTCGACGCGTCCGCCCGCCTGGTAGCCGAGCGCGAGCGCGAGCAGGAAAAAGCCGATCGTCGGCGCGGTGACGGTGATCGAGCTGCCGACGTGCGGCACGAGCCGGCGCAGCGCGATGATCTCGGCGCCGAGCGACGAGAACCCTTCGACGAACACGGTCGCGAAGAGCACGGCCCCGGGGAGCGCGAACGGAACGGGCTTCGGTGAGCGATTCATGGGCAACTCGACATCGGCAGGCACGGCGACGGGGGATGCGCCGCACGCCTCCCGCGTCGGCCGCCGGATAGACTACGCCTCATGCGCGACCTCCTGCACCCCGTCCTGCTCGGCCTCCTCGTCGTCGTGATCGGCGCCATCGCGCATCGCGGCAGCCGCGGGGCCGGGAAACTTGCTGGCCGGCTCGCCGCGGACGACGAAGACGTGGGCGCGAAAGACGCCGTCGGAAAAGACGCATCGGAGGAGAACGCCGTCCGGAAGGGCGAAGCGAAGGAAGGCGCGCCCGAAAATGGGGGACAGATCAGCGCTTGAACCGCTCCTCCGCGATCGCGTCGGCGACTTCGCCGGTCGGACGTTCTTCCTTGCGGGCGCGCGCGAAGATCTCGATCAGGTTGTCGTGGATGCCGTCGATATGGCGCCTCAGCGCGGCGGCGTCGAAATTGCCGATCCGCTCGTAATACACGTCGATGATGCCGCCGGCGTTGATGACGTAGTCCGGCGCGTAGAGGATGCCGCGCTCCATCAGCGAGGCGCCGTGGCGCGGCTCGGCGAGCTGGTTGTTGGCCGCGCCGGCGACGATCTTCGCCTTGAGCTGCGGGATCGTCCGGTCGTTGAGCACGGCGCCCATCGCGCACGGCGCGAACACCTCGACGTCGAGCGCGAAGATGTCCTCGGGCGCGACGACCGTCGCACCGAGTTCCTTGCCCGCGGCGAGCAGCGGTTCACGGTAGAGGTCGGTGACCCACAGCTCGGCGCCCACGTCCTTCAGCCGGCGCGCGAGATCGAGGCCGACGTGGCCGAGGCCCTGGACCGCGACGCGCAGGCCTTCGAGCGATTCACGGCCGAGCCGCTCCTTCACCGCGGCGCGGATGCCGACGAAGGTGCCGTACGCGGTCGACGGCGACGGGTCGCCGCTGCGCGTCCCGTGCTCGGCGGGCTTTTCACGGACGCCCGAGACGTGCCGCGTGAACTGCGACATGTACTGCATGTCGGCGACGCCGGTGCCCGAATCCTCCGCGGCGACATAGCGGCCGTTAAGGTTCTCCACCGCACGCGCGAACGCCCGCAGCAGCTCGGGCGTCTTGTCGGTGCGCGGGTTGCCGATGATCACCGACTTGCCACCGCCGAGCTTGAGGTTCGCGATCGCCGACTTGTAGGTCATGCCGCGCGACAGCCGCAGCACGTCGCGCACCGCCTCGTCCTCGCTCGCATACGGCCACATCCGGCAGCCGCCGAGCGCGGGCCCGAGGTTCGAGTTGTGCACCGCGATGATCGCCTTGAGGCCGCTCCGCTCGTCGCTGCAGAACACGACCTGCTCGTGGTCGGCGAAATCGGGGGTCGAAAATACGCTCATTGCCTGTCTCCTTCGTTGGTCTTGAGGATGCGGCAAACCCGCCGCCACCGCTTATGGCGATGGCGGACGGATGCGCCGCGGGGAATCGGTGTCGCCGCATGTCCGGGGCGACGCCTTGCGGCCGGTGGTTTCCTTCATCTGCTTGGACCCGCCGGCGCGGGCGGGGTTACGCGAGGCGCCGAAGCCGTCCGACACGGCTACGCGGCGACGACGCGGATCGTCCTGCGCTCGCCGCGGGCGGCCGACGCTGTCGCGTTGCCGCTGCCGCGCAGCGCGTCGAGCAACTCCGCCTCGCGCTTTTTGGCGTTCGCGACGTAGCGCTCGCGCACGTGGCCGAAACCGCGGATCTGCTCGGGGAGCTGCGCGAGTTCGACCGCGGTGTCGTAGTTCGCGGCGTCGAGCTTCGCGAGGATTTCGTCGACGACGCGCTCGTAGTCGGCGATCAGCCGGCGGTCGAGCTTGCGGTCGTGCGTGCGCGCGAACGGGTCGAGCGCGCTGCCGCGCAGCCCCTTCATCTTCGCGAGCACGCGCATCGCCTTCAGCATCCACGGGCCGTACTTTTTCTTCTGCAACTGACCGGTCGCCGGGTCCTTGTCCGCAAGCGTCGGCGGCGCGAGATGGAACACGAGCTTGTAGTCGCCTTCGAACGCTTCCTCGACGCGCTTGATGAAGTCGCTCGCGGTGTAGAGCCGCGCGACTTCGTACTCGTCCTTGTAGGCGAGCAGCTTGTGGTAGCCGCGCGCGACCGCCTCGGTGAGCCGCGTGCGGCCGCGCGCGACCTTCGCTTCGGCTTCGCGCACGCGCTCGACGAGCCGGGCGTAGCGCCCGGCGTACGCGGCGTCCTGGTAGTCGGCGAGGTAAGCCTTGCGCCGCGCGATCACTTCGTCGAGCGACGCCGACAGCTTGTGGTGCTCGGGCGTGCCGTACCGCGGCTTCGCGGCGGCCTCGACCGCGTCCGGATCGACCGCCGCGCGCCGGCCCCACTGGTACGCGGCCTTGTTCGCGTCGACCGCGGCGCCGTTGATCTCGATCGCACGCAGGATCGCCTCGCCCGACAGCGGCACGAGGCCGCGCTGCCACGCGAAGCCGAGCATGAAGAGGTTCGTCGCGATCGAGTCGCCGAGGATCGCGGTCGCGAGCCGCGACGCTTCGAGGAACTCGACGTTCCCGCTGCCGACCGCGTCGGCGATCTGCCGTTCCATCGAGCCGGCCGGGAACTGCGGGTCCGGGTGCTTCGCGACGTCGCCGGTGCGCGCCTGCGCCGCGAAGCCGCGCACGAACTCGCTGGTGTTCGTCTGGTCGCGGTTGATGACGACGCGGGTGTGCCCGATGCGCATCTTCGCGAGCGACTCGTCACTCGCCGACACGACCAGATCGCAGCCGATCACGACGTTAGCGTCGCCAGCGGCGACGCGCGCGGCGAAGATGTCCTCGGGCCGGTCGGCGATCTTCACATGCGACCACACCGCGCCGCCTTTCTGCGCGAGGCCGGCCATGTCGAGCACCGAGACGCCCTTGCCTTCGAGGTGCGCGGCCATGCCGAGCAGCGCGCCGATCGTCACGACGCCGGTGCCGCCGACGCCGGTGATCAGAATGCCCCACGGCGCCGCGGTCGCCGGCAGCGCGGGCTCCGGCAGCGACGCGAACGCGTCGGCGCTCGCATCGGCCGCCTTGCCCTTCCGGAGCCGGCCGCCTTCGACGGTGACGAAACTCGGGCAGAAGCCTTTCACGCACGAGTAGTCCTTGTTGCACGACGACTGGTCGATCGTGCGCTTCCTGCCGAACTCGGTCTCGACCGCCGCCACCGACATGCAGTTCGACTTGTCGCTGCAGTCGCCGCAGCCTTCGCAGACGAGGTCGTTGATGACGACGCGGGTCGCGGGGTCGGGAAATTTGCCGCGCTTCCTGCGGCGGCGCTTCTCGGCCGCGCAGGTCTGGTCGTAGATGATCGCGGTCACGCCCGGCACCTCGCGCAGCTCGCGCTGCACCGCGTCGAGCTCGTCGCGGTGGCGGATTGGCACGCCGTGCGGCAGGTCGGCGGGGCCGTACGCGCGGGGCGTGCCGTCGTTGACGACGACGATGTTATGCACGCCTTCGGCGGCGAGCTGGCGCGCGATGATCGGCACCGACAGCGTGCCATCGTGCGGCTGCCCGCCGGTCATCGCGACCGCGTCGTTGTATAGGATCTTGTAAGTGATGTTGACCTGTGCGGCGACCGCGGCGCGGATCGCGAGAATCCCCGAGTGCATGTAGGTGCCGTCGCCGAGGTTCGCGAACACGTGCTTCGTTGCGGTGAACGGCGCCTGGCCGATCCATGGCACGCCTTCGCCTCCCATCTGGCAGAAAGTCTGGGTGGACTCGGGCGACAGCCAGGTCGCCATGTAGTGGCAGCCGATGCCGGCGATCGCGCGCGAGCCTTCGGGCACTTTCGTCGAGGTGTTGTGCGGGCAGCCGGAGCAGTAGTGCGGCACGCGCGCGATCGACAGCCGCGGCTTCGCGAGCGCGGCTTCCTTCGCGTCGAAGAACGCGAGGCGCGCCTTGATGCGATCCGACGTGTAGAAGCGTGCGATGCGCGCGGCGATCACGCGCGCGATCATCGCCGGCGTCAGGTCCCCGGCCGCGGGCAGCAGCCACTCGCCATGCGGAAGCGCCCACTCCCCTTTCTCGTCGAACTTGCCGATCACCCGCGGACGGACGCTTTCGTTCCAGTTGTAGAGCTCTTCCTTCAGCTGGTATTCGAGGAACTGACGCTTCTCCTCGATGACGAGGATTTCGTCGAGCCCTTCGGCAAAGTGGCGCACCCCTTCGGACTCGAGCGGCCACACCATGCCGACCTTGTAGAGGCGGATGCCGATCTCGGCCGCGAGCGCGTCGTCGATACCGAGGTCCTCGAACGCCTGGCGCACGTCGAGATAGCTTTTTCCGGCGGTGATGATGCCGAGCTTGGCGTTCGGACTATCGATGACCGTCTTGTTGAGCTGGTTCGCGCGGCAGTAGGCGAGCGCCGCGTACAGCTTGTGGTGCATCAGGCGCTCTTCCTGCACGAGCGGCGGGTCGGGCCAGCGCAGGTTCAGGCCGTCGGCGGGGAGCGGGAACGCCTCGGCCGACGGAATTACGGTCTTGACCCTCAACGGATCGATGTCGACCGAGCCGGACGTCTCGACGGTGTCGGTCAGCGCCTTGAACGCGACCCAGCAGCCCGAGTAGCGCGACAGTGCAAAGCCGTGCAGGCCGTATTCGAGGTAGTCCTGGATGCCCGCGGGCGCGAGCACCGGCATCATCATCGCCTTGAAGACGTGCTCGGTCTGGTGCGGCAGCGTCGAGCTCTTCGCGCCGTGGTCGTCGCCGGCGATCACGAGCACGCCGCCGTGCTCCGACGTGCCCGCGGCGTTCGCATGGCGGAACACGTCGCCGCTGCGGTCGACGCCCGGCCCCTTGCCGTACCAGATCGCGAACACGCCGTCGTACTTCGCGTTCGGGTCGAGGTTGACCTGCTGCGTGCCCCAAACCGAGGTCGCCGCCAGGTCCTCGTTCAGGCCCGGTTGGAAGCGGATGTGATGCGGCTCGAGATATTTCTTCGCCTTCCAGAACTCCTGGTCGACGTTGCCGAGCGGCGAGCCGCGGTAGCCGGTGACGAAGCCGGCGGTGTTGAGGCCGGCAGCCTCGTCGCGCAGCCGCTGCATGATCGGCAGGCGCACCAGCGCCTGGATGCCGGTTATATAGGCGCGGCCGCAGGTCAGCGTGTATTTGTCGTCGAGCGAGACGGGGCGAAGTGCCGTCGGGGAGGCTGTCTGTGCCATGGCGTTTGAACCGTCGCAGACCGATATGCGGGGCGCTCGTGACGCCCGTGTCCGGCCTGCCGACGTGGTCTCCTGTGTGGTTGCTGTTATTGCGCGTCGCGGCATCCGACGGCGCATTGGCATCGTAAGGAGAAAACCGGGCAAAAAATTTCCTTCTTCTCGCCGGAATTCAGAATTTCCGGAAATAACTTTTCCTGTTTCCGCACGATTCTGCAAAAACGCTTCGACGCACTCCGACGCGCCGCAACATCGCGCGGAAAATCGGACGACCTCGCGGTGCCGGATATGCGAAACCGCGACCTGTCCGGCGCAATGCGTACATTCCGTGCTTGAAAACGGTCGCGAGCCGTCGAGAATGGCGCGCGGCACGCGTGCGCGGGCGGGTGCGGGAGCAATCGCGGCAGCGCAGCGGTGCCGAACGCAAGAAATCCGCGAATTCCGCGTCAGCGGCGACAAGATTTTCCCGAAAGCCCGCAAACGGACGGCGAACCCGCACGAATCTTCTGCACCGGGCTGCTTAACATTTCCGTTCCTCATCGGCGGACCACGACGGCGATGAATACAAGAAAGCAAGGTGGAGACGATTTTTCGTGGGCGGGCGAACGCCGCGGCGACCCCCGCGTCGAACGCGCTGCAGCGTCTCCCCTTGAA
The DNA here is from genome assembly GCF_036675785.1 of Aromatoleum sp. Classification (NCBI taxonomy): domain Bacteria; kingdom Pseudomonadati; phylum Pseudomonadota; class Betaproteobacteria; order Rhodocyclales; family Rhodocyclaceae; genus Aromatoleum; species Aromatoleum sp. Next base: position 22,155 of record NZ_JAKFEF010000022.1, on the reverse strand, counting down.
CGCGAATGCCCACGAGGCAAATCGGAGGAGACTCATGCGATCGAACGTTCGACACCCCGCCGCGTTGCGCGGTCGGCCCATCCCCGCACTTTTCGTTGCCGTGTGCGGGGGGTATTGAGATGGCTGCAATCGAAACGGCACACGGGACGCTCGCGATGGGCGCGGTGAAGGTGCACGACCACTGGTCCTCGCGGATCGGCTTCATCATCGCGGCCGTCGGCTCGGCAGTCGGGCTCGGCAATATCTGGAAATTTCCGTACATGGTCGGGCAGAGCGGCGGCGCCGCGTTCGTGCTCGTCTATCTCGGCTGCATCGCGCTGATCGGTTTGCCGATCATCGTCGCCGAGTGGTTGATCGGCCGGCGCGGCCAGAAGAACCCGATCAACACGCTGGCCGAAGTCGCGAAGGCGAGCGGTCGCGGGCGCGGCTGGGTGCTGGTCGGCGCAGGCGGCACGCTCGCCGCCTTCCTGACCTGTCGTTCTACAGCGTGATCGGCGGCTGGGCGCTCGCGTATTTCGCCGAGGCCGGCTCGGGTTCGTTCACCGGCATCGACAAGGACTCGGCGGCGGCGCTGTTCGCGGGCCTGCTCGCGAACCCCGGCCGGCTTCTCGCGTGGCACTCGGTGTTCATGCTGCTGACGGTCGGCGTGGTCGCGATGGGCGTGTCGACCGGCCTCGAGCGCGCGACGAAGCTGATGATGCCGGCGCTCGGCGTGATCCTGCTCGTGATGGTTGGCTACGGCACGACGACCGGCAGCTTCGGCGCGGCCGTCGATTACCTCTTCTCACCCGACTGGAGCAAGCTCGACGGCACCGTCGTGCTCGCCGCGCTCGGCCACGCGTTCTTCACGCTGTCGCTGGGGATGGGCGTGATGATCGCGTACGGCTCCTATCTTCGACAGGACATCGACCTCGTTCGCGCCGCGGCCACGGTCGCCGTCGCGGATACGACGATCGCGCTCACTGCCGGCCTCGCGATCTTCCCGATCGTGTTCGCGAACGGTCTCGATCCGTCGTCGGGACCGGGCCTCGTGTTCGTCACGCTGCCGCTCGCATTCGGCATCGGCGTGTTGTTCTTCGCGCTGCTGATCTTCGCCGCACTGACGTCGTCGATCTCGCTGCTCGAACCGGTCGTCGAACTGCTCGAAGAGCGCACACCGATGGGCCGGATCGCATCGAGCGTCGTCGCGGGCCTCGCGACCTGGGCGCTCGGCATCGCCGCGCTGCTGTCGTTCAACGCGTGGAGCGACGTCCTGATCTTCGGGCAGAACATCTTCGATCTACTCGACAAGCTGACGAGCAAGTTCCTGCTGCCGGCCTGCGGCCTAGGCGCGATCGTGTTCGTCGCATGGTTCCTCGACCGCGAGAGCGTGCGCAAGGACCTCGACCTCGGACCGGTCGGATTCGGGATCTGGAACGTGCTCGCCCGCTACGTCGCGCCCGCGGGGGTGATCGCGGTGTTTTGGGGCAGCCTGTAGGCGGGAATCGGACGCCTCCCCGCCGTGCGTCGGCACGAGCGCAACCGGGGCAATGCGCTCGCTCCGGACTGCCCGATTGTCCGGCCTCCTGCGTCGGACATCGCTGCGCTCGGTCCGACCTAGCCGTGGTAGGTCGGCGTGAGCCGCAGGCGAAGGCCGACCCGGGGTGCCCCGCTACAGCGGCAGCGCCGTCTCGTTCTTGATCTCGCGCAGCGCGACGCTCGAATGCGTTACGTCGACTTCCGGGAGCTTCAGCAGGAAGTTATGCATGAACGTCGAGAAAGCGTCGAGGTTCGGCAGATACAGCTTCAGCAGGCAGTCCGTCTCGCCGAGCAGTTCGTAGCACTCGACGACTTCGTTGCAGCCCTTCACGACGTTCTCGAAACGGTCGAGGACGTCGGCGCTGTGCTTCTTCAGCTTGACCCGCACCCAGACGCAAGTGCCGAAGCCGAGCTTGTGGCGATCGAGCAGTGCGACGTAGCCACGGATCAGCCCGGCCTCCTCCATTTCGCGGACGCGCCGCCAGCACGGTGACGGCGACAGGCCGACCTTTTCGGCGAGGTTCTGGGTGCTGAGCGACGAATCCTGCTGCAGCAGCGCGAGGATGCGCCGCTGGGCCTGATCGAGTTTCATGTCTGCGCCCCCGTTGCGTCGGGCCGCGCCCGGCGCGGGCGGAACCCGCGACCGCACGACGCAGCCTTCCCGTGCGCCGCTCAGTAGACTTTCAGCAGCTCGACTTCGAACACGAGCGTCGCGTTCGGCGGAATCACGCCGCCCGCGCCGCGCGCGCCATAGCCGAGCTCCGGCGGAATCGTCAGCTTGCGCTTGCCGCCTTCCTTCATCCCCTGCACGCCTTCGTCCCAGCCGCGGATCACGTGGCCGGCGCCGAGCGGAAACTCGAACGGGTCGTTGCGATCCTTGCTCGAGTCGAATTTGCGGCCGTCGGTCAGGCAGCCGGTGTAATGCACCGACACGCGCTTGCCTTTTTCGGCGGTCGCGCCGGTGCCGGCTTCGATGTCGTCGATGACGAGGCCGCTCGGGGTCGTGGTCTGGGTCATGCAGTTCTCCTGACGAGGGTAAAGGCGCGGATTCTACCCGCCCTGCTTGCGCCGGCTGGCGAACTTCTCGCGGAACTTCGCGATCTTCGGCGCGACGACGTATTGGCAGTACGACTGGTCGGCGTTGCGCGCGTAGTAGTCGCGATGGAACTCCTCGGCCGGCCAGAAGGTTTCGGCCATCTCGATCGTCGTCACGATCGCCGACGGATAGAGGCGCATCTCGCCCATTTCCTCGACCAGCGCGAGCGCATCATCGAGCTGCGCCTCGCTCGTCGCGAAGATCGCGGACCGGTACTGCGTGCCGACGTCATTGCCCTGCCGGTTCAGGCTGGTCGGATCGTGGACGACGAAGAAGATTTCGAGCAGGTCGCGGTAGGAAATCACCTGCGCGTCGAACTCGATGCGCACCGCTTCCGCGTGGCCCGTCCCGCCGTCGCAGACCTGACGATAGGACGGGGATTCGACGCGGCCGCCGATGTAACCCGACGTCACCGACTTCACCCCTTCCACATCCTTGAATACCGCTTCGAGACACCAGAAACAGCCGCCCGCGAGGATGGCGGTTTCATGTACCCCAGGCACTTCCTGTTCCGTCATACGGATCACCTCCTTTGGAACCGCTGCCCTTGTGACCCCGGTCGGGCGGCATGATTCCCGGTTATCTGAACGAGATCGTGTAATAGATATCCGCCGAATTGTCGCTGCCGCCGCGCGCGACGACGGACACCCGGCGCGTGAGCTGATACGTCAGCTTGACGAGTTTTTCGGCGCCGCCGAGACTCTGCTCGAAGGACAGGAACAGGTCGGACGACAGGCGCTTACCCAGCGACAGGACTTGTCCGCTGACAGTTCCCAGCCCGGGGGCGTCGGTGCCGTCGCCGACCACGCGGCTGGTCGGACTGCGCGTGGCGCCGGTGAGTTCGCCCTGCCCGATTGAAAACTGGTCGAACCCGAGGCTGCGCGACATCTGATCGGTCATCCCGCCGCCCGGCCCGCCGAGCAGCGCCTGGGCCGCGGGCAGCAGCATCCCGAGGTCGGCGCCGCTGCCGGCCGTCGGCGGACGTCCGAGGACGAGCCAGGACAGTTTTTCCGGGTCCGGCACGTTGGGTTCCGAGACGAGCCGCACTTGCGGGCGGCGCGCGCTGCCGACGATCGCGAGGCCGCCTTCGACCGCTAGGCCCTTGCGCAGCGCGACGATGTTGAGCCCCGGGTTGTCCAGCGGCCCCTGGAAGTTGATCCGCCCGCGCTCGATCGCGAGGTTCTGGCCGTAGCCGCGGAACGTGCCGCCGACCGCCGAGATCGTGCCGACCGCGCTGAGCGCTTCGCCATCGCGCATCCGCAGCCGCAGTTCTCCGGTTAGCCGCGTGTCGACGCCGAGCGCCGACAGGTAAAGGTGATCGCCGAGCGCGACGGCGACATCGGCGGAGAGCTTGAAGCCGCCTTTCTCCTGCGGCGCCTCGCTGCCGAGGACGACGACGTCGGCCGACAGGCTCGGCGGCGGCGTTTCCGCGAGTTCGACGTATCCCGCGTCGCCTGCGAATTCGGCATTGAGGTCGAGCGACGTCCACGTGCTGCGCGCCGTGCCGGCGCCCGACAGGATCAGCCAGCGGTCGGGGCGCTGCAGGATCGGCAGGCGGTCGGCGACGTAGCGGAACTCCCCGGCGCCGGTTTCGAGCGCGATTTCGCCGGAAGCCGACAGGCGTCCCGGCTCCTGCGTGAAGCGGTCCACGGGCACGCGGTTGTCACGCGGGCGCACGCGGTTCGGCGACACGAATTCGAGCCGCACGAGGCGCAGCGCGTCGCGATCGAACTCGGCCCGCAGTTCGCCCCCGGACAGGTGCAGGCCCTGGTCGACGAGCGCGATCGACAGTGCGCGACCGTCGATGCTGCCGCTCGCGCGCGGCTCGGCCGACGTGCCGGCGAGCGCGAAATCGGCGACGAGGCTGCCGCCCGTGACGATGTTTTCCTGCATCAGGCGGCCGAACCATGCGATCGACGGCATCGTCAGGCGCGCCGAGCCGAGCAGTTCGGCGTCCGGCGCGAGGCGCCAGCCTTCGACCGCGTCCCGCTCGGCGAGCGCGGTCACCGAACCGACGAGTTCGCCGAACTCGGTCCCGCGCGCGTCCCACGACAGCGCGAGCCGGTTGTCCCGCGCACTCAGCCGCGCCTCGAGACGTTCGAGGCCGAGCCGCGCGGCAATCTCGCCTTCGACGCGCAGGTCGCCCGCTTCGCGGAATACGCGCGCGGCCCCTTCAGCCGTCTCGCCAAGCCTCAGGTCCCATTCGGCGCCGAGCACGAGCGGTCCCGGCCCGCGGCGCGCGCTGCCGTCCGGGCGGCGCACGAGTCCGAGCGCGAGGCCGGTCAGCGACCCGCGCGCGATGGCGGACTCCGGCGTCCATTCGGTCGCCTCGAGCCGGATGCGCCCGCGCTCGCCCGCTTCGATGGTCGCCGCGCCGAGCGCGACGCGCTCCGCACCGGCGCGCAACCCGGCCGGGGCGGTCAGGCGCGACGGGAAGCGGCCGCTCGTTTCGAGCGACAGGACGCGGCCTTCCCAGACGAGGTCTGCGAGCGGACCGGGTTTCTCCACCGTTACGACGTCGGTCAGCCCGCCTTCGAGCCGCAAGCGCACCGTGTCCTTCTCCAGCCCGGTCGCGACGAGGTCGATCGTGTGCGCGCTGCCCCGCCCGGCGATGCCGAGCGTCGCTTCATCGACGAGGTTGCTTTCCTCGCCGCGGCCCAGCCCGCTGAGCGCGACCGCCAGCCGGACCTCCCCGTCGAGGCCGTCCGGGAGCCGCCCTTCGGCGTTCAGGCCGGCGACGCGCAGGCCGCCGGGCAGGCGCAGCGACTCGGCGAACAGCGCGAGCGTGCCGGAAGGCCGTTCGAGCGTGCCCGAGACGGTCCCTTCGGCGCGGGCGCTGCCGGCGAATCCGTCGCCGAGCGCCGCGAGCGCCGGCGCGTCGATGCGGAAAGCGAGGCGGTCTCCGGCGCGCCCCCACGCGCCGCGCGCGTGCACGGTGTTGCCGGCGACGACCAGATCGACGTCGCCGTCGACGAGGCGCCGCCCGTCGACTTTGACGCGGCCGCGGCCCGACACCGGCCGCCCGTCGAGGCGGCTCGGCCGCAGGTTCCACCCTACGTCGAAGCGCAGCGGATCGGCGAGGTCGGCGCGCGCTTCGAAATTCATGTTCAGGCTCGCTCCGGGCGCCGACGCGAAGAGCGCGTGCGGATCGAAACGCTCGAGCTCGCCGCTCGCGACGACGCGGCGAATCCCGGCGACCGTCCCGCTCACCGTCATCTCCCCGGTCGCCCGAACGCGCGCGTCGCCGACGCGGACGTCGATCTTCGCGGTCTGCACCGCCTCGTCCCCGGCCGCCTCGACCGTCCCGCGCACAAGCGCCGACGGCAGGCGCGCGTCGAGGCGGGCCGGATCGATGCCGGCGAGCTGCAGGTTCGCGACGAGGCGGCCGATGCCGCCGCCCGCAGTCCAGCCCGCGTTGCCGCCGACGGTCCCGGCGCCCGGGAGCTCGATCCGCAACGCGTCGGCGCTCGTCGCGGCGGGCGTCCAGCGCAATTGTGCGGCAAGGCGCTCGATCGGGAGCCCGCCGCGATCGAGCGTGTCGGGCCGGCGGTTCTCGACCGTAACCGGGCCGACGAGCGCCATCGCGTCGTCCGGCGCCGGCGCGAGATCCGCCTCGACCCGCAGCGCGGCCCGTGGCGCCGCGGCGTTGAACGCCGACGGGTCGATCTCGCCGAGCGCGGCGCGCAGCCGGCGCAGCGGCACGGGCTCAAACGGCGCGGCGAGGACGTCGGCGCTGCCGGTGAGCCCTGCGCCCTCGGCGTCGACGACGATGTGCGGCGCGACGAGATCGCCGTCTGCGCGGAAATTCAGTGCGTAGGCGTGCCCCGTCAGTTCGCCGCGCAAGCTGCCGGCCGCGCCGAGCGGAAAAGGCTGCGCGCCGCCGTCGATCTCGCCGGCAAGCCCGGCCTGCCCGAATGGGAGCGTCACCTGGAGCGCGTCGATGCGATGCCGCCGACCGTCGCTATGCACCGCCGCCGTCAGCGCGGACAGCTCGAACGTGACGCCGGGGGCGACGGGCTGCGCGGGAGCAGGTTCGGCGGAATCGGGTTCGGCGGGTTGAGGCGGTTCGGACGGTTGAGGCGGTTGAGGCGGTTGAGGCGGTTGAGACGGTTGAGATCGTTGGGACGGTTGAGACGATCGGGACGTTTCAGCCGACCGCGACGGTTGGGGCGGCGGGGCAGGTTTGCCCGATTCGGTGGGTGCGACGGGCGGGACCGGCTCCGGTGCGGGCGCCCCTTCCCCGGCCCATTCGACGATCGCGAGATGCCCGATTTCGAGCGCCGCGAGCGACAGCGAAACGGGCAGCGTCAGCTTCTGCGGCGGGCCGGACGGGGGCGCGGCTTCCTTCGGCGGCGTCGCGACCGAGACGTCGGCGATCGACAGCGCGGCGATCTCGAGATGGCGGTCGAGCAGCGCCGCCGGGTTCCAGTCGAGCGAAACGCCCTGCAGGCGCAGGCGCAGGTCGGCAGTGTCGACGCGCAACCCGTCGATCCGCAGCGGCCCGGCGAGACGGCCCGACGCCGCCTCGACGGCGACTTGTCCGCCGCTCAGGCGTTCGGCCGTCCGCGCCGCGAACCGCAATCCGGACTCGGTCGTCACGATCCACCCGGCGAACAGCGCCAGCGCCGCGACCGACAGTAGGACGACCACCAACACCGCGCCCGCGATCTGCGACGCGCGGCGTCTCGTCAGGGGTTTGTCGGCCGGTTCCATCGCGATCGTCGCTCAGGCGTCCCGGCCGTCGCTGCGACGCGCTGCGTTACCCACTCGCCGATTCCTCCGTGTCGCGCCGGACGCCCGGCCTGCCCCGGCGATCCTGCGAACGGCATTCCCGCCCGGGGCGCGAAGAACGGTTCAGCCGAACAGCGCGCGTAGGCCGTCGCCGGGGTTCGGCACACGCATGAACGCTTCGCCGACGAGGAAGGCATGGACCTTGTTCACGCGCATCAGCGCGACGTCTTCCGGCGTCACGATGCCCGATTCGGTGACGACGATGCGGTCGGCCGGCACACGCCCGAGCAGGTCGAGCGTCGTCTGCAGGCTGACGTCGAAGGTGCGCAGGTTGCGGTTGTTGATGCCGACGAGCGGCGTGCGAAGCTGCAGCGCGGTGTCGAGCTCGGCCGCGTCATGCACTTCGACGAGCACCGCCATGCCGAGGCTGTCGGCGACCGCTTCCATCTCGCGCATCGTGTCGAGATCGAGCGCCGCGACGATCAGCAGGATCGCATCCGCGCCCATCGCGCGCGCCTCGAACACCTGCCACGGGTCGACGAGAAAGTCCTTGCGCAGCGCCGGCAGCGCGCACGCCGCGCGGGCCGCCTGCAGATACATCGGCGCGCCCTGGAAGAACTGCCGGTCGGTCAGCACCGACAGGCAGGCCGCGCCCGAGCGCTCGTACTGCACGGCGATCTCGGCCGGGCGGAAATCCTCGCGAATCACGCCCTTGGACGGGCTCGCCTTCTTGACCTCGGCGATCACCGCAGCGCTTCCGGCGGCAATCTTCGCGCGGATCGCGCCGACGAAGTCGCGCGCCGGAGCCTGGGCTCCCGCTTCGGCACGGACCGCGCCGAGCGGCCGGGCGGCACTGCCGGCGGCGACTTCGTCGCGCTTGACCGCGAGGATTTTGTTCAGGATGTCGCTCATCTCGCGCTCAGCCGAACTTGCGGTTGAAGGTTACGAACTCGTCGAGCTTCGCGCGCGCCGCGCCGCTCTCGATGAGTTCGCGCGCACGGCCGATGCCGGCGGCGATCGAATCGACGAGGTTCGCGGTGTAGAGCGCGACACCGGCGTTCAGGATCACGATCTCGCGCGCCGGGCCGGGCCGGTTGTCGAGCACTCCGAGCAGCGTCGCCTTCGATTCCTCGGCGGTTTCGACGCGCAGGTTGCGCGTGCCCATCATCTGCAGGCCGAAGTCTTCCGGATGAATCTGGTATTCGCGGATCTCGCCGTCCTTGAGTTCGCCGACCATCGTCGCGGCGCCGAGACTGGCTTCGTCCATGCCGTCCATGCCATACACGACGAGTACGTGGTTCGCGCCGAGGCGCTGCATCACGCGCGCCTGGATGCCGACGAGATCGGGATGGAATACGCCCATCAAGGTGTTCGGCGCGCCGGCCGGGTTCGTCAGGGGGCCGAGGATGTTGAAGATCGTGCGCACGCCCATCTCGCGGCGCACCGCGGCGACGTTCTTCATCGCGCTGTGGTGCGCGGGGGCGTACATGAAGCCGATGCCGGTCGCCTCGATCGACTCGGCGACCTGCTCGGGCGCGAGGCCGAGCTTGACGCCGAGCGCTTCGAGGACGTCGGCCGCGCCGCTCTTCGACGACACGCTGCGCCCGCCGTGCTTCGCGACGCGCGCACCCGCCGCGGCCGCGACGAAGATCGTCGTCGTCGAGATGTTGAATGTGTTCGCGCCGTCGCCGCCGGTGCCGACGACGTCGAGGAAGTTGTTGTCCGGGCCGGGGACGGTCACCTTCGTCGCGAGTTCGCGCATCACGGTCGCCGCGGCGGTGATCTCGCCGATCGTTTCCTTCTTGACACGCAGGCCGGTGATGATCGCCGCCGTCATCAGCGGGGAGATTTCCCCGGCCATGATCTGGCGCATCAGCGACAGCATCTCGTCGTAGAAGATTTCGCGGTGGTCGATCGTACGTTGCAGCGCTTCCTGCGCAGTAATGGTCATGACGTCCCTTTTGCGGTGACCGGGCGCCGCGCGGCGCCGGGCCCGGTTTCAGTTCTGTTCGAGGAAATTCCGCAGCAGCTGGTGGCCCTGCTCGGAAAGGATCGATTCGGGGTGGAACTGCACCCCCTCGACTGCGAGGGTGCGGTGGCGCACGCCCATGATCTCGTCGTCGTCGGTCCACGCGGTGACTTCGAGGCAGTCGGGCAGGCTTTCGCGTTCGATCGCCAGCGAATGATAGCGCGTGCAGGTCACCGGGTTCGGCAGCCCGCGGAACACGCCCTGCCCTTCGTGGAAAACCGGCGAGGTCTTGCCGTGCATCAGGCGCTTCGCGTGGACGACCTTGCCGCCGAACGCCGCGCCGATGCTCTGGTGGCCGAGGCAGACACCGAGGATCGGCAGCTTGCCGGCGAATTCGCGGATCGCCGGCACCGAGATCCCGGCTTCGGCCGGCGTGCACGGCCCGGGAGAGATCACGAGTTGCGCGGGCTTCAGCGCCGCAAGCTGTTCGAGCGTCAGCTCGTCGTTGCGATACACCTTCACGTCCGCACCCAGCTCGCCGAAATACTGCACGAGGTTGTACGTGAAGCTGTCGTAGTTGTCGATCATCAGCAGCATAGTTGGCGTATCACCTTGATTTGACTGGACCGCGAGCGCGATGCCGTCACTTTGGTACCCGCTTTGCTACGCGCTATTTCCTGCCCTGGCACAACGCCGGATGAGACGGCATCCGAGCCGGGCATTATCGGCCGCGAACGGCTTTCGCGCAAAGGCGGCGGCCCGCTCGAAATGCGGACGCCGCCTTCGCCCGGGAGAAAGCTATGCCGCGACCGGCGGCGAATGCGATGCCCCGACGACGTCGGGCGGCTCGCCGAGCGGGGGCAACTCGGGGGCGGGCGTGTCCGGCTCGGTCTCCGGCCGCGCGGGACCCGGATCCGGGATTTCGGGCTTCGGCGGAATCGGGCGCGGCTCCTCGGGCACCGGCTGATCGGGCTTCGGGATCTCCGGCTTCGCCGGGGTCGTGTCCGGGATCTCGGGCTTGGGCTGCACCGGATTCGGAATTTCGGGGCCGGGACCGGCATGGAAAGGTCTCTTCATCGGAAATGTCTCCACTGCGAATCGGGTCGCGGGCTGGAACCGGGCATCGTCGAACCCGAGCCCCTGACGCCGGCCTTCGCCTGCGCCCCGCGCCGACCTACGCGTGCTGCCGTCCGCCGCTCCACCTGCTGCACCATTAACATCGGATCGACATTGAAAGCGTCACCGGTTGCAACGTAGTGTGCACCGGCTGAAAACGCGAATCGCGCGCAAGGAGTAAGGAACTTGGAGGACATGGAGGATCTGGTCGGCTGGTGCGGCCTGCTTTCACGGCGCGGCGACGGTCATCCGTTCATCGTCGACGCGGACGGCCAGCGTTCGCTGCAGTTCGACGGCGTGACGATCCAGAGCCAGATGGCGGTGGACGATCCCGACGGCCTCGCGCTCGACTACACGCGCTCGATGATGGGCTTCCTGCTGTTCCACCCCGCGCCGCGCCGCATCGCGATGATCGGGCTCGGCGGCGGTTCGCTCGTCAAGTACTGCCTCGCGACCCTCCCCGAGACCGCCGTGACCGCGGTCGAGATCAACCCGGAAGTCATCGCGCTGCGCGACGAATTCGGCATCCCTCCGGACGGCCCGCGCCTGAAGGTGCTGTGTCGCGACGGCGCCGACTACGTGCGCGATCCGGGGGAGGCGCCCGACGTGCTGATCGTCGACGGTTTCGACGTCGCCGGCATGCCGCGCCAGCTGTGCTCGGCAGGCTTCTACGATCACTGCTGCGCGATGCTGGCCGACGACGGGATGATGGTCGTGAACCTGTGGTCCGGCGATTCGCGCTACGGGCTCTACGCGTCGCGCATCCGCGACAGCTTCGACGACCGGGTCGTCGTCGTGCGCGCCGAGGAAGACACGAACCGCATCGTGTTCGCGAGCAAGGACCGGCGCTTCCCGCCCGCCCGCTCGCAACTGCTGCAACGCGCGCGCGCACTCGCCGCAGCCCACCCGATCGGAATGGTTCCGCTGGCGCAGCGCGTGCTGCATCGTCTCGATCGACGCCGCGAGCTCGGCGGCGACGACTGGCCGCGGGACCATCGGCGCCGCTGACGCGGCCTGCAGCCCGGGCGCGGCGTCCCCGGCCGGACTTCTTCCGCGACCCGCCCAGCCCGAGACTGTAAGCGGATGAATACGTGCATGTATTTTCCCGCGCACGGTGCTTCAATGAGCATACGTCGATGCATTCACGCAATCCGTCCGTCAAGTAGACGCGATGCGCTCAGGAAGGAGACAAGCAGATGGAAGATTCCGGTTCGGGCGCCCTCGTGATCCGCGCGGGCGCCGGTTCAGCCTGCGTCCGCCGGTACATCGCTTCGCGTCACTGCCGTCGCGGGGGGACCCGCTGAGATGATCCGCGACGACACCGGCCCTGCCAGCCTCGATCCGTTCTGGACCGGCATCGCCCCGACCTACCGCGCCGCGCCGGCGCTGCGGCGGCGCGTCGCGGTCTTCGGCGTCGCTTTTCTGCTCCTCGCCAGCCTGAGCCTGCTGTACGACTACTCGCGCCCGGCCGAGTACCGGACCGCGGCGCGGCTGCGGATCGACATGCCCGGCCACGGCGACACCGCCGACGAGCGCCGCAGCGCGAGCCGGGCCGCGTTCCTGACCGAAGTCGAAGTCCTCACGAGCCGCCCGACCGTCGACAAGGCGGTCGGCCGGCTCGCGATCATCGGCGTGCCGATGCCGGACGAGTCGCTCGATCCGGCCGAAGACTACCGGCGGATGCTGACCGCGACGCCGGTCGACGGGACGAACGTCGTGCAGCTCACCGCAAACGGCTCGCCGCCGGAGGTGCTCCCGACGCTCGTCAACACGCTGATCGACGTCTACCGCAACCAGCTCGCCGAGCGCTACCGGCAGGACTCCAGCAGCCGCGCGGCGAAGGCGCAGGCCGAAGCCGAGCGGCTCGCGGTGCGCGTGACCGAGAAGCGGGAAGCGCTCGACGAGTTCCGCAGCCGCCACGACATCGTCTCGCTCGAACGGGAGGAGAACCAGGTCCTCAGCCAGGTCAAGGGCGTGGGGCAATCGCTGAACATCGCGAACGACCGCCTCGTCGCCGCCGAAGCGAAACTGCGTTCCCTGCGCGATTCGGTCGCGGCCGGCAATCCGGTCGTCCGCGCGCGCGACAACCCGACGCTGTCGAACCTCGAGCAGCGCGCGTCGCAGCTGCGCGAGGAACAGCACGAGATGGAGCGCACCTACACGCCCGACTTCCTCGCGTTCGATCCACGCGCGAAGGCGCTGCGCATGCGGCTCGCGAACCTCGACGAGCAGATGAAGCAGGTCCGGGAGGGAGGCCAGCGCGCGGCGCTGAACGAGGCCGAAGAGGAAGTCACGGCGGCGCGGGCGGCCGTCGAGCGCCTGAAGCAGCAGGCGGGCGGCGACCGTCGTGCGGTGCAGGCGTTCACCGCGCGTCTCGGCGAATTCAAGGCGATGCAGGAGGAGCTCGCCGGGCTTGAGGACATGCACCGCGCCGCGGTCGTGCAGGCGACCGGGCTGCAGGCGGCCGAGCGGATCCGCGTGCCGGAGATCACGCTGCTCGAAGCGGCGTTCGCGCCCGGCGAGCCGTGGCGCCCGCAATACGGGCGGGACGCGGCGATCGGCGTGTCGGCGTCGCTGCTCCTCGCGCTGCTCGCGACGTGGATCGTCGAGCTTTTCAACCGCACGCCTGCGGGCCCGTCGCTGGTCGTCGCGCCGGCCTGGGTGCGCAGCCTGCAGGCGCCCGCGGCCCGCACACCCGAACCACTCGCGGGCATCTCGCCTTCGGCGCTGCTCGCGGGCGCCGCGCAACTGCCGCGCGAACTCAACGACGCCGAGATCGCGCAACTGCTCGACGAGCTGCCCGATGACCTTGGCATCGTCGCGCTCGGCCTGCTTTCGGGCCTGTCGATCGACGAGATCGCGCGGCTCGAATGGGCCGCGGTGGATCTCGAGCACCGGCGCATCCGGCCGCCCGACCGGACGCTGCGGCTGTCGCCGGCCTTCGAGCGGCAACTCGACGCTTATCGCGGCAGGCGCGGGGACGCGGACGGCGGCCTGGTCGTTCCGGCGCCGCTACGGACACGCGAGGCGGTCGACGCCGCGCTCCTTTATGCCGCGCATGACGCCGGTCTCGCCGGCGCCGACGAGATCACGGCCGCGAGCCTGCGCCACAGCTACGTCGCGTACCTCGTGCGCCAGGGCGTGCGCTTCGCGGACCTCGCCGGCATCGTCGGGCGGCTCCCGGCCGATCTGCTCGGCGCCTACACCGCGCTGTCGCCGGCCGGCAGGAAGCGGGCGCTCGACGAAATCGATCTGTTCCACCCGGCGCTGCGCCAGATCCGCTTCGGGTAAAAAGCGGGCGGCGAAGGCCTTCAGACCTTCTTCAGGTAACAGGCCTTCAGCATGAAGTTGCCGGCATCCATCCGGCAATCGACTTCGTGGTCCCCGCCGACGAGGCGGATGCTCTTGACCTTCGTGCCGACCTTCAGCGTGATCGACGATCCCTTGACCTTCAGGTCCTTGATCAGCACGACCGAGTCGCCGTTCGCGAGCACGTTGCCGTTCGCGTCCTTCACGGCCGCGTCCGCGTCGTCTTCGGCATCCCCGGCGGCGGCGATCGGCCATTCATGGCCACAGTCCGCGCAGACATAGTTGTCGCCGTCAGGGTAGGTGTTTTCCATCGCGCATTGCGGGCAGGCTGGGATCGTGGACATGGTTCTTTCGGGTATCGGGTCGATCGGAGGCCGCGAGTATCGGCGCCCGAACCCGCCCACGCAACCATTCCGCGAAACCGCGCAATATCCGGCGAGGGTCGAGACGCGCTGCAACAGCGCGATCACGAGCGGACGCCCGAACGAACGACGACGACCCTGACCGGCGGGCGGCGCGCGCGCTCCGCCCCGAGACGTGCCGAGACCGGGCGGCGGGGCCGGCTTAGATGCCCTGCCCGCGGACCCATTGCAGGATCTGTCCGCTGTTCATCGCGCCGGCCTGGCGGGCGACTTCGCGCCCCGCGCGGAACAGCACGATCGTCGGGATGCTGCGGATCGCGTAGCGCGCGGCGAGATCCTGCGCTTCCTCGGTATTCACTTTCGCGAGCCGCACGCGCGGTTCGAGTTTCGCCGCGGCTTCCTCGAACGCCGGCGCCATCATCCGGCACGGCCCGCACCACGACGCCCAGAAATCGACGAGCAGCGGCACGTCGCTGCGCCCCGCGTGCAGGTCGAAGCTCGCCGAATCGAGCGCGACCGGGTGTCCGGTGAAGAGCGGCCGATGGCATTTGCCGCAATTCGGCCCTTCGGCGACCCGGGCACCGGGCACGCGGTTCGGCGCGTGACAGTGCGGACAGGCGATCGTGAGATTGTCGGTCGTCATTTCAGCTCCCGTTTTCGCGGATGGACGAAACGTGGTGGACCGGGGTGGTTCCGAAACGATCCGGGCGGCGGTAACCGGGACGGTGCCGGGGCGAGTCCTGGCGGAGTCCCGCCCTGTCGCAGCGGGGTCGCGGCGGGGTCGCGGCGCCGGAGCGTCGACCGAGTCCGCCGCGATCACCCGCAAAGGCTTATTGCCCGGCAGTCAAATACCGTTCGGGTTGAGCACCGCGTCAGAGGATCCGGTTCAGCGCGTCTTCGAGGTTGCGGACCGTGCGGCCCGGGTCGTGCAGCTTGTCGAGCCCGAACAGGCCGAGGCGGAAAGTGCGGAAATCCGTTCCCTCGTCGCATTGCAGCGGCACGCCCGCGGCGGCCTGCAGCCCGGCGCCGAGGAAGCGCCGGCCGGACTGGATTTCCGGGTCGTCGGTGTAGCTGACGACGACGCCGGGCGCCTCGAAGCCCGCGGCGGCGACGCTCGGGAAGCCCTTGCGCACGAGCAGCGCACGGACCCGTGCGCCGAGCTCGACTTGCTCCGCCTTCACCTTGTCGAAGCCGTAGGCCTCGGTTTCCTGCATGACGTCGCGAACGCGCGCAAGGGCGTCGGTCGGCATCGTCGCGTGATACGCATGGCCGCCGTTTTCGTAGGCTTCCATGATCTGCAGCCATTTGCGCAGATCGCACGCGAAGCTCGTGCTCGTCGTCTCGTCGATTCGCGCGCGCGCGCGCTCGCCGAGCATCACGAGGCCGCAGCACGGCGGCCCGCTCCAGCCCTTTTGCGGCGCGCTGATCAGGATGTCGACGCTGTTTCCGACCATGTCGACCCACATCGTTCCGGACGCGATGCAGTCAAGCACGAAGAGGCCGCCGACCGCGCGCACCGCTTCGCCGACCGCGCGCACGTAATCGTCGGGCAGCATCATCCCGGAGGCGGTCTCGACGTGCGCCGCGAACACGACGTCCGGCCGCTCGCTGCGGATCGTGCGAACGACTTCTTCGATCGGCGCCGGCGCGAACGGCGCCTTTGCGTCGTCGACCAGCCGGCGCGCCTTCAGCACGGTCGAAGCCGAAGGAATACCGCCCATGTCGAAGATCTGCGTCCAGCGGTAGCTGAACCAGCCGTTGCGGATCACCAGGCAGCGCTTGCCGGTGGCGAACTGGCGCGCGACCGCCTCCATCGCGAACGATCCGCTGCCGGGCACGATCACGGCCGCCTTCGCGCGATACACGTCGCGCAGGATCTTCGAAATATCCCGCATGACGCCCTGGAACTTCTGCGACATGTGGTTCAGCGCGCGGTCGGTATACACGACCGAATATTCGAGCAGTCCCTGGGGGTCGACATCGGACAACAGACTGGGCATCGCGATCTCCGGCGAAGGGGAATGAGCGGGGAGCTTAGCACGTCGTCCTCGGGCTGCAGCGGCGCCGGCTGCGCGCTTACCGGGAGCGAGGTAGCGCCTGCCGGGCTTTCCCGATCGTCGGTTGGGGCGGACGGCGACGGCAGGACGCTGCCCGGTTCGGCTGATGCGTCCAGCCGTTCAGACGCGAGCACGCCGCCGAAGCTCGCCCTTTCAGCGACTCGGGGCGCCTGAACTCGACCCGGCTCCCGCCGTCGCGAACTCCGTGCGCCTTTCGGCTGTCGCACGGGGCAGACCCCGGATCGGGAGGAGACGGCGATGGCACCCTCGAGCCTGCTTGACCTCATCGGCAACACGCCGCTGATGCCGATCACCCGCATCGACACCGGTCGCTGCGAGCTTTTCATCAAGCTCGAAAACCAGAACCCCGGCGGCTCGATCAAGGACCGCATCGCCGTGGCGATGATCGAGGCGGCCGAGCGCGACGGCCGCCTGCGGCCCGGCGGCACGCTGATCGAAGCGACCGCCGGCAACACCGGGCTCGCGCTCGCGCTGGTCGGCCTCGCGAAGGGCTACCGCACGAAACTCGTGCTGCCCGACAAGATGAGCCAGGAGAAGGTCTTCCATCTGCGCGCGCTCGGCGCCGAGATCGTGATGACGCGCTCGGACGTCGGCAAGGGCCACCCGGAGTATTACCAGGACATGGCCGAGGCGCTCGCCGCGAAGACGCCGGACTCGGTCTATATCAACCAGTTCGGCAACCCGGCGAATCCCGACGCGCACGAGAAGACGACCGGCCCCGAAATCTGGGCGCAGACCGACGGCCGGCTCGATGCGGTCGTCTGCGGGGTCGGCAGCGGCGGCACGCTGACCGGGCTGACGCGCTATTTCCGCGCCGTCGCGCCGCACGTGAAGATGGTGCTCGCCGACCCGGCGGGCTCGGTGCTCGCGCATTTCGTCGCCACCGGCGAAATGACCGAGGCCGGATCGTGGCTCGTCGAAGGCATCGGCGAGGATTTCATCCCGCCGATCGCGGATCTCTCGGGCGTTGCCGCGGCCTACACGATCGACGACGCGGAAAGCTTTTCCGCCGCGCGCGAACTCCTCGCGAAGGAAGGCGTCCTCGCGGGTTCGTCGTCGGGAACGCTGCTCGCGGGGGCGCTGCGCTACTGCCGCAGCCGCGAGCAACCCGAGCGCGTCGTGACTTTCGCGTGCGACAGCGGCAACAAGTACCTGTCGAAGATGTTCAACGACTATTGGATGTACGACCAGGGCTTCCTGACGCATCCGGCCGCCGGCGGGCTCACGGACCTCGTGCAGCGCCGCTACGCCGAAGGCTCGGTCGTCACCGTGCGGCCCGACGACACACTGCTGACCGCGTTCGGCCGTTTCAAGCTCTACCAGGTGTCGCAGCTGCCGGTCGTCGATGCCAACCGCGTCGTCGGCATCATCGACGAGTCCGACGTGCTGCACGCGGTCGTCAGCGAGACGACGCACTTCGGCGATACGGTGTCGTCGGTGATGAGCACGCGGCTGGAGACGCTGCAGCCCGACGCGTCGCTCACCCGCGTGATGCAGATTCTCGACCAAGGCATGGTCGCGATCGTCATGGACGGCGACGCCTTCGTCGGCCTCATCACGCGCATCGACCTTCTCAACCATCTGCGGCGCAGGATCAAGCGGCCGTGAAGGACATGAAGGGGTGACGGACATGAACGGATTCTCGACGCGCGCGGTGCACGCGGGCCAGGCGCCGGACCCCTCCACCGGCGCGGTGATCCCGCCGATCTATGCGACGTCCACCTACTCGCAGTCGAGCCCCGGCGTGCATCAGGGCCTCGATTACGCGCGCAGCCACAACCCGACGCGCTGGGCGTACGAGCGCTGCCTCGCGGCGCTGGAGGACGGGACGTCCGGTTTCGCGTTCGGCTCCGGGATGGCGGCGATCGCGAGCGTGCTCGAACTGCTGGATGCCGGCGCGCACGTCGTCGCGCTCGACGACCTGTACGGCGGCACGCGGCGACTGTTCGAGCGCGTGCGGCGGCGCTCCGCGGGGCTGCGCTTCACGTACTCGGCGCTCGCGTCCGAAGCCGATCTCGATGCGGCGATCACGCCGGAGACGCGGATGGTCTGGATCGAAACGCCGAGCAACCCGCTGCTGAAGCTCGTCGACCTCGAGATGGTCGCGCGCGTCGCGAAGCGCCGCGGCGTCCTCGCCGTCGCCGACAACACTTTCGCGTCGCCGTGGATCCAGCGCCCGCTCGCGGCCGGCTTCGACGTCGTCGTGCATTCGGCGACGAAGTACCTCAACGGCCATTCGGACGTCGTCGGTGGCATCGCGGTCGTGCGCGACGCCGGGCTCGCCGAACGGCTCGGTTTCCTGCAGAACGCGGTCGGCGCGATCCCGGGCCCGTTCGACTGTTTCCTCGTCAATCGCGGGCTGAAGACACTCGGACTGCGGATGCAGCGCCACTGCGACAACGGGCTCGCGGTCGCGCAATGGCTCGCGGCGCACCCGAAAGTCGAGCGCGTGCTCTATCCCGGCCTGCCGGACCACCCGCAGCACGCGCTCGCGTGCCGCCAGATGCGCGGCTTCGGCGGCATGGTGACTGCCGTCCTGAGCGGCGGCGAAGCGGAGGCGCGGCGCTTCCTCGAACGCTGCGAACTGTTCACGCTCGCCGAGAGCCTCGGCGGCGTCGAGAGCCTGATCGAGCACCCGGCGATCATGACCCACGCGTCGGTGCCGGCGGACGTGCGCGCGGCGCTGGGGATCGGCGACGCGCTGGTGCGGCTGTCGGTCGGCATCGAGGACATCGACGACCTGATCGGCGACCTGGCGCAGGCGCTGGAGGCGGTGTAACGACGCCGAAGCCGTCGAAACCGGGGGTCCGGCCGGGCGAAGGGGTGCCGGCCTCACGCCTGCATAACCCCGAGCACGCCCGCCGCCGTCAGCGTGCCCGAATGCCGAAGGCCTGCCTCACGTCGTCCGGGGCCATCGCGCCGATGCCGAGTTCCCGGAGAATGTTCCGCAGCCGCCGGACCTGCTCCGCGTTGCCGGCGAGCGGCGTACCGTCGGCGGCAACGAGGTTGTTCTCGAAGCCGACACGGCAATGGCCGCCGGCGAGCGCCGCCTGGACGACGCAGGCGAGTTCCGGCGCGCCGAACGCGCACAGCCCCCAGCGCCAGCCTTGCGGGACATGCGGCAGATAGTCGAACAGTTCGGCCGGCCGACTGACGGCCCCGGCGCGGCGACCGAGCACGAACAGCACGAAAGGCTGAGCCTGTGGCAGCCAGCCCGCGTCGTGCCAGCGCCGCAAGCGGTCGAGTTCGTCGCGATGATAGACGATGTACTGCGGCACGGTGCCCGCGGCCGCGACTTCGGCGAGGAAGTCGCGCACTTTCGCGTGCTGTGCGGCGTCGTCCGGGTCGAGCAGTTCGGTGAGGTTGAAGCTCATCATCTCCGGCGCGAGGCCGCGGAACGCCGCGATCATGTCGTCCGGCGCGAAGGCGCCCGCGCGCTCGGTCGTCGGCTGGATGACGATGTCGCAGGCTTCGCGCACCGCCGCGATCGCGTCGCGGTAGCATCCGACGTCGAGGCTGTGCCGGCCGTCCAGTCCGCGCACGTGCAGATGCAGGATCGACGCGCCGGCCGCATAACAAGCTGCCGCGTCGGCGGCGATTTCGGCTGGCGTCAGCGGAAGCGCCGCGTGGTCGGCCTTGCCGCGCCGCGCGCCGTTCGGCGCGACGGTGATCGAGACCGGCGCAAGAATGCTCATTGGCGCGCGCCGACCTCGGCGACCGCAGCGTCGATCGACCGGACCAGCAGTTCGACGATTTCGTCGAGTTGCGCGCGCGTGACGATGAACGGCGGCGCGATCAGCACGTGGTCGCCGCGGCGCCCGTCGATCGTGCCGCCCATCGCGTAGACGATCAGGCCGTTGGCGAACGCGGCGTCGCCGAGCACGCGGTGGAACGCGAGCTCGGGCTCGAACGGCGTCTTCGTTTCGCGGTCGGCGACGAACTCGATGCCGACGAACAATCCCCGGCCGCGAATGTCGCCGACCTGCGGGTGGCCGCCGAGCGCGCCGCGCAGCCGTCCGATCAGTTCGTCGCCGAGCGTCCGGCTCGCCTCGACGAGCCGGTGCTGTTCGAGGTAGCGGATCACCGCGACGCCCGCGGCGGTCGCGAGCGGATGCCCCATGTAGGTGTGGCCGTGCTGGAAGACGTTGCGCCGGCGGTGGAAGGTTTCGATGATGCGGTCGTGCACGAGCGTCGCACCGATCGGCACGAACCCGGCGGCGAGCCCTTTCGCGAGGCAGATCAGGTCCGGCACGACGCCGAACTGGTCGATCGCGAACCACGTGCCGCAGCGCCCGAGGCCCGTCATCACCTCGTCGGCGATCAGCAGCACGTCGTACTTGTCGCAGATCTGGCGGATGCGCCGGAAATAATCGTCGCGCGGCACGAGAGCGCCGGCGGTCGCGCCGACGATCGGCTCGGCGATGAAGGCCGCAACGCTCTCGGGGCCGGCTTCGAGAATCGCGCGCTCGAGGTCGTCGGCGCACGGCAGCGAACAGGTGTCCGGCGTCTTGTCGAACGGGCAGCGGTAGCAGTAGCACGCGGCGACGCGCGGCGCCTTGAACAGCATCGGCTCGTACACCGCGCGCCGCCAGCGGTTGCCGCCCGCCGCCAGCGCGCCGAGCGTGTTGCCGTGGTAGCTCTGCTCGCGCCCGAGGATCATCCACTTGTCCGGGCGCCCCATCTGCACCCAGTACGCGCGCGCCATCTTCATCGCCGACTCGACCGCTTCCGATCCGCCGGAGACGAAGTAGACGTGATTCAGCCCGGGCGGCGCCCGCTCGGCGAGGAGCCGCGCGAGTTCCTCCTGGGACGGGTTCGTGAACTGGCTCGTATGCGCGAACTCGACGCGATCGAGCTGCGCCTTGATCGCGTCGGCGATCTCGGGCACCGAATGGCCGAGCGCCGAGACGACGGCGCCGCCGCACGCGTCGAGGTAGCGTTTGCCGTTCTCGTCGAATAGGTACGGCCCTTCACCCCGCGCGACCGTCGGATAGCGCGTGAAGGGGTTGCGGTAAAAGACATGCGTCTCGTCGTTCGCCAGCATCCGGTTTCCTCCCTGCCGCCTTCGACGCGGGGGTGCGCAGCGTTCGACCGCCGCGGCCGCGCCGCCCTGCGTCAATCGACCCGCGTGTCGAGGCCGGATTCGGCCATCTCCGCGGCGCGCAGCATCGCGCGCGCCTTGTTCTGCGTCTCGGTCCATTCGGAGTCGGGATTCGAATCCGCGACGATGCCGGCGCCGGCCTGGACGTGGATCTGGCCGTCCTTGATCACCGCGGTGCGGATCGCGATCGCGAGGTCCATGTCGCCGTGGAAGCCGATGTAGCCGGCCGCCCCGGCATAGATGCCGCGCTTGACCGGTTCTAACTCGTCGATGATTTCCATCGCGCGCAGCTTCGGCGCGCCCGACACCGTGCCCGCCGGGAAGGTCGCGCGCAGCACCGCGAGCGCGTTGAGCCCGTCCTTGAGGCGCCCTTCGACGTTCGACACGATGTGCATCACGTGGGAATAGCGTTCGACGGTGAATTGCTCGGTGACTTTCACCGTGCCGATTTCGGCGACACGCCCGGCGTCGTTGCGGCCGAGGTCGAGGAGCTGCAGGTGCTCGGCGCGCTCCTTCTCGTCGGCGAGCAGATCCGCCTCGAGCGCGACGTCGTCCGTCGCGGTCGCGCCGCGCGGGCGGGTGCCGGCGATCGGCCGCACCGTGACGCGCTTGCCGTCGCCGTCCTCGTCGAGTCGCACGAGGATTTCCGGCGACGCACCGACGACGTGGAAGTCCTCGAAATTGAAGTAGAAGAGATACGGCGACGGGTTCAGCGTGCGGATCGCGCGATAGAGCGCCATCGGGCTCGCCGTGTACGGCTTGCTCATGCGCTGCGACAGCACGACCTGCATGATGTCGCCGTCGATGATGTACTGCTTCGCGCGGTTCACCGCGACCTTGAACGCGTCCTCGCCGAAGCTCGACGTCGCGGGCTG